>JAIROK010000097.1 GCA_031257555.1 Campylobacteraceae bacterium
GAGAGCGTTTTGAATGATTTGATTGATGAAAAATTTATACCCGTTGTAGCGCCCATCGCTTCAGGCGACGACTCTTCTCATCCCGGGTACAATATAAATGCCGATTTGGCGGCAAGCAAAATAGCCCTTAGCGTGCAGGCAAAAAAGGTGATATTTTTGACGGACACTTTGGGAGTTTTGGATAAAAACGGAAACCTTTTGTCAAAACTAACCGGCGAGAGTATAGAGATTTTAAAAGAAAACGGTACGATAAAGGGCGGTATGATACCTAAAATCGACGCTTGTTTGGAAGCTGTAAACGGCGGCGTGGAAAATGCTCACATCATTGACGGACGCATAGAGCACTCCATACTTTTGGAGCTTTTCACAAACGAGGGCATAGGGACTATAATAAAACAATGAGTTATATCGTAGTTTATACAACAACTTCCGATGAGAAGTCGGCGGAAATATTGGCAGATAAACTGCTTGAAGAAAACTTAGCCGCATGCGTTAGTTTTACGAGTATTTTTTCAAATTACAAATGGCAGGGGCGTATCTGCAAAGAGAGCGAAATAGAGCTTAAGATAAAAACAAAAGCTGATAATTATAAAAAAATAGAAAAGCTTATAAAATCCCTTCATGCGTATGAAACGCCGCAAATCATAGCGGTGGAGATTGCGCAGGGATCGGGTGATTATCTTAAGTGGATTGATAAAACTTTAAAAGGCTGATAGATGTTTATAGAGACCAGAGGAAATGACGGGAAAAATCCCCAAAAAGTTAATTTTTCATACGCGATATTAAATCCAAGCGCAAGCTTTGGAGGTTTGTATTCGCCTGAAACGCTGCCTCAATTTGATAAAGATTTTTTCACACGCATGAGTGCGAAAAGCTACAAAGAGCTTGCGTTGGAGATTTTAAAGCTTTTTCGTGTAGATATAGAAGAGAGCATTTTAAAAGAAGCTTTGGATTTGTATGATAGATTTGATGACAAAAACGCTCCTGCGCCGCTTGTCAAGGTCAAACCCGACCTTTTTGTAAATGAGCTTTATCATGGACCCACACGCGCTTTTAAGGATATGGCGCTTCAGCCTTTTGGGTATATTCTTTCATGTTTGGCAAAAAAACAAAATAAAAATTACCTTATTTTAGCGGCGACAAGCGGCGACACGGGACCGGCAACGCTTGATACTTTTGAAAACAGAGAAAATATAAAAGTAGTATGTTTGTATCCGGACGGGGGCACGAGCGATGTACAGCGGCTTCAAATGGTAACGGCAGAGGGCAAAAATCTAAAAGTCATAGGCATACACGGCAACTTTGACGATGCTCAAAACGCTTTGAAATCGCTTCTTGCGTCAGAGTCTTTCAAAGAGAGCTTAAAAAAACAAGATATAAATTTGAGCGCGGCAAATTCGGTAAATTTCGGACGCATTATATTTCAGATAATCTACCACATTTCAAGTTATATAGAGCTGTTAAAGCAAAATGAGTTAAAAAACGGCGAGAAAATCTACATAACCGTTCCAAGCGGAAATTTCGGCAATGCTTTGGGAGCTTACTACGCAAAAAAGATGGGTTTGCCGGTAGAAAAAATTTTGATAGCTTCAAATATCAACAATATACTAACAGAGCTTTTGACAACAGGCGTTTATGATATAAGCAAAAAAGAGCTTTTGCAAAGCACTTCTCCTGCGATGGATATACTTATATCTTCAAATGTGGAGAGAGTTTTGTTTGATAAATTTGGAAGTACGAGATGTAAAGAGCTCATGAGCGAACTGTCCGAAAAAAAATCATACGCGTTAAACGAAAGCGAATTAAAAGCCTTGAGGGAGGACTTTGACGCTGTGTATTCTGACGATGAGTTTGCGCTTGATACTATAGCTTTGTTTGCCAAAGAGGGTTATGTGTTAGACCCGCATACGGCTACATGCATAAAAGCGTATGAAACGATAAAGCCCAAAAATATCCCTTGCGTCATATGTTCAACCGCAGAGTGGACAAAATTTGCGCCGACAATGTGGAACGCTTTGGAGCGTAACGAAAAAATATGCGGCGACAAAGAGGCGCTTCATAATTTCAGCAAAACGTTGAAAGTACGAATACCAGAATGCATAAGTTCGCTTTTTGCAAAAGAGGTAAAACACCCAAATGTCGTTGAAAAATCCCAAATTGAAAAAAGTATAACAGATTTTTTAAAAGGTTAAATCATGATAATTATCCCTGCGCGCCTTGCTTCTACGAGATTTCCAAATAAAATACTATCAAATATATTTTCTCTTCCGATGGTCGTTAAAACAGCCAAAGCGGTTGAGGAGATAGACGATGTTGTCATAGCATGCGATAGCGAAGAGGTGTTGGAAATCGCGCAAAAGTACGGCATAAAAGCGGTTTTAACGGATACAAATCACCAAAGCGGCACAGACAGGATAAACGAAGCCGCGCAAAAACTTCATTTAAACGAAGATGAGATAGTGATAAATGTGCAGGCAGACGAGCCTTTTATAGAAAAAAGCGTGGTTTTGGCTCTGAAAAAAAGAGTGGAAGAGTTGAGAGAAAAAAACGAATGGGTTATGGCAAGCTGTTATAAAAAGATAACAAAAGACGACGCGCTTGACCCAAATCTTGTTAAAGTAGTAGTAAGCCAAAATCAAAATGCTCTTTATTTTTCAAGGTCGCGCATCCCGTATGACAGAGAAAACGCAGGTGTGCAATATTTCGGACATTTGGGGCTTTACGGCTTCACATTCCGCTCTTTGCAAAACTTTTGCGCCCTCTCATCCGCACCGCTTGAAAATATAGAAAAATTAGAACAGCTGCGCGCTTTGTATCATGACAAAACTATAAGTATGGTAGAGGTTGAAAGCAAAAGTTTCGGTATAGACACGAAAGAGGATTTGGAAAAGGCATTGAGGGTTTTTAAAGACGGCTAATCTTTTTAGTTTTTTTATCGCCATCAAACTAAAAACTTGTGTGTCAATTCGTAAAAAATATCAAAAAAAGCAAATTATTTTTCTACGCCTAAAATCACCAAAATTGTAATTTTTAAGTTAAAACTTATTATAAAACGCTTCGTGCTAAAAGATTGCCGTATCGTTGTCTTTTTCGCGCTGATACTCTGAGTAAAATTTTTTATTTTATTTACTATTATCTTAAATCCTCTAAATCGGTCTGTAACTTTTGTGTTTAATATAAAAATACTTTTTTTGTATCAATCTCTGATACGATGAATAAAATTTTTAATATAAGGAGTTTACATGTTGGGTTTAAAATTCAAATCTTTATCGGAGATATTTTTCTCTATTCTTTTTCTTTGTTTTTTCTTGGCAGGCTGCGGAGGAGGTTCATCCGGCAGCGGAGACAGCTCTGTTACAAATGCCCAAACCCCTAATATCACCATTCAACCCGCAAACGCTTCTTACGCTCAAGGAGACACAGCCAATCCTCTTAGCGTAAACGCGAGCGTAACCGATGCAGGTGTATTAAGCTATCAATGGTATAAAACATCAAATCCTAACAATAACGGAGATTTGATATCGGGAGAGACACAACAAACTTATACCCCCTCAACCTTAGATGTTGGAACGCTCTATTATTATGTCGTAGTTACCAATACAAACAATAATGTCAATGGAAAAACAACCGCCAATATTACAAGCGATACAGTCTCTATCGTTGTTAGCATTCCCAAATTTCACTCGATAAGTTTTTACGATAAAAATTTGGATTTCATAAAAACCGTAGAGGCGAAAGAGGGCATTGTTGATTTATCAAATATATCAAACTTATCAAACGTTTGGTATGAAGCCAATGAGACTTTGCCGTTGACGACTCACAAATTAACTGACGATATCAGGCTCTACGCCGCCCAAAATGTTCAAGAGATAAACAATCAAAAAGAGTTAGACAATACAAGAAACGCTTTAACCGGTAAATATATTCTTTTGGACAATATAACGTTAGACGAAAACAAAGAGGGTTTTGACGCTAACGGTTGGGATCCTATAGGAAACTATACATCCGACTTCAGAGGCATCTTTAACGGTAACAACAACAGCATATCAAATCTTTGGATAAATGGAACTTCTACTTACTATACCGGTTTATTCGGACACATAAGTTACTCCCAAATAAGAAATCTCGGAGTTAAAACAGCAAACGGTAAAAAGGTGACAGGAAACGACTATGTCGGCATTATCGCAGGAAAAGCCGACTCCTCCACCATCACAAATAGCTATTCAATGGGAAATGTCAATGGCAGTTTTCATATCGGCGGCATAGTAGGAAAGGCTGCTGGCTCCTCCAATATCACAAACAGCTATTCAACTGGAAATGCCAGCGGATATCAAGTTATCGGTGGCATAGCAGGAAATATTGAAAACTCCAATATAGCCAACAGTTATTCAACGGAAAATGTCAATGGAACCGCTAATTACGTCGGCGGCATAGTAGGAAAGGCTGAGTACTCTGCTATAGCCAACAGCTATTCAACGGGAAATGCCAATGTAGCTACTGATGCCGGCGGCATTGCGGGCGCCATTCTTTTCTCTAACATCACAAACAGCTATTCAACGGGAAATGTCAATGGAACTGATGGTTATGCTGGCGGCATTATAGGATATATTTCCAGCGGCTACATCCAAAACAATGCTGCCATTAACCCTTCCATTGTTGCGAGAGTTGCCAGAAGTGTAAACCGTATAGTGGGAAATATTAACGGCGGTACTGTCTCAAACAATTTCGCTTTAAATAGTATGAGCATTACTATAGATGGCAGCAACGGCAATGCAGGAGCAAATAAAACCATTACACAATTAAAAACGAAGGCAACTTACAATAGTACTATAAACGGTGATGGTAATGGAGGTCTTGGATGGAAATTCGGAGACAACGATACCAATCCATGGAAGATAGACGCAAATAAAAACAATGGTTATCCGTATCTATATTGGCAGAATTTGTAAAGGCAATTTTCCATTACATGAGCACGGCGGAGGATACTCCGCCTTATTTTTGTCTATATTAATAATTCCTCTGGATTGCCACGTCGCAAGCTCCTCGCAATGACGGAGGAGAGGTTGTCATTGCGAGCGGAGCGAAGCAATCCAAAACGCTAAAACTTTAAACTCGCTCTCATGTAAAAAACAAAAACATTAACTGTTTTATTTTATCTATATTTGTCATTTCTCTGGATTGCTTCGTCAATCACTGCGTTCTTTCCTCGCAATGACTGAAAAGGAGTGGATTGCTTCGTCGTTTCACTTCTTGGCATTACGGAAAAAGCGTGGATTGCCACGTCACACTGCGTGTTCCTCGCAATGACGGAGGAGAGATTGTCATTGCGAGCGACTAACGGGAGCGCGGCAATCCATCTTTATATCTACATGTAAGAGCGATTTTAAATAGCTACATGTACATGTGAAGGTTTTATTGTCGCAGAAAATATCTATCCAAACTTTTACATTCTCAATTTCTATGGATTGCTTCGTCGCTAACGCTCCTCGCAATGACGGAGGGGAAGGATAGACGGAAAAGGCGTGGATTGCTTCGTCGCTATGCTCCTTGTCATTACGGAGGAGGTTGCGCTGTCAAAACAAATTTGACAAATTTGATATTGATCACAAACGCATTTGGAGACGAGTTAGCATGGAATTTCCGTTATAAATGAACATAATTAGGAAATACAAATAAAAATATTTAAAATTTAATATGAGAGATGATTTATGAAATGGAATGATATATGTTTGAGAGTAAATAAGCATATAAATATAAGCGCCAATGAAGACAGATTTCAAGAGTTGTTTGAACATATTTTGCTTGCGCTCGGATGGTCGGATGATGAGATAGTTGTTAAAAAATCTTTTCAAGTCGGTGCTGCAAACCGCATAATGCCTGATATTATAATTTCAAAAGACAATGAAAATACTATTGTTATTGAGCTAAAAAGACCAATACTTGAGCCGTCTCAAACGCATATATCGCAACTTACTTCGTATTTGCGCGCATTAGGAGTAAGATTTGGTATTTATATCGGTCGAAATTTACAACTCTATCATAATGAAACGAGCAATGCAAAAGATCCGCAAAAAGTATTTGAGACAGATTTTGTCAAAGATAACAATGATGCTCAAGAACTCATAAACTTACTGAAAAAAGAAAATTTTAGCAAAGAAGGATTCGAAAAATTTTGTGTAGATATGGCAGAAAAAAATCATAAAGCAAAACAGGAAGCAGAAGAAAAAAAGGTGAAATCACAAGAAAAAAGGAAAATTATCTCAAAGAGTCGCAAAGGTTACATTTCTGAAGGACATTTTGAAGTAGTATATAAAATAATAAAGCCTATTCTTCAAAAATATATAAATCAAATATTAAATAAAAAGCGCGGTATCTCAACCATAATCATTCAAGAAGCAAAACAATCAATAATAGATAATAATATAAACATAAAAATCGTACAAGATAAAAATGGGCTTGTTTTTGATGAGAATGGCACAGCGCGAGATGGACATACAAACGTTTTTTATATGGCTAATGTTTCTTTTGAATGGTCAGTTAGACATGTTGTATCGATAATGCAAGGGAAAAAAATAACAACTGCTATCAAGCCGGAATATCCTTGTTATGCGAAAAGATCATTAAATGATTTCTCTAACAATAAGCGTGCTGAAGAAAATATCACATTATCTATCAAATTATCAGATAAATACAGGGTAGATTTTTAGTTTTTTAATTAGTAGTTTTATGGGATATTTTATCATTAAATTTATCATTGTAAGCTAATAATTTTCAGCTATATTATATAGCGATGCAACAACTCATAGAAAAAAGGCAAAATTAATTGATAGGGTTTTAAATTATTTTGCTTTGCAATGAAAGAAGATTCGTGGCTTGAAATTTAAAGTTTTAAATGTTGAGATTGCTATGCTGACTTTGTCGGTTTACATAAGCCTTCATCTCATCTCCTTAAAAAACTCTTTCTCATATAGATACACTTCGGGTGGATTTTCACCGATTTGGCATATAAGTTTGCATGTAAAAACCCCAGCCTCTTCAAAAGCTTTTGAAAAGGTTTCAAATATATATGCTTTTGTATTAAAAACAGGCGTAGTGCTAAAGCCTCTGTAAGCAAAAGACTCCACACCTTCAAACCCTTCGTTTTTCAAATACTCTTCAAATAAATCTCTATTTTGGATTTTCAAATTTTCTAAAACTACTAAAACTTCTATCTCTTTACTCATTTTCAACTCTTGATAAAATATCCAAAAACTCTATTTCATTTTTGAAACCCACAATTTGTAAGTGTTTAAGTTCGGCACCGTCTTTAAAAAAGACAATAGCAGGCGGTCCGTAAAGCCCGAAATGTTTCATGAGCTCTCTATCATTATCACTGTTTTTTGTAACGTCAACTCTTAAAAGCAAAAAATCCTCAAGCTTATCCTGCACATTTTTTTGACTTAGCGTCTTATCTTCAAATTCTGTACAAATAATGCACCAAGAGGCTGTAAATTCTAACATTACAGGTTTTTTGGTTGATTTTAAAATATTATTTAGCTCACCCAAATCCGTTACGTTTACAAAATCAAGAGTTAATTTTTGTACCTTTTGGCTTTTAAAATTATCGATTAAAGCTAATCCGCCGCCGTTAATGCTTCCTAAAAAAACAACCAAGCCATAGATAATGATAAAAACAGAAAAAACCTTCAATACCTTTTGCCATATCGCGGCAAATCCGCTTGAGGCAAATACATAAATACCAAAAGCAATAATCAGCAGTGAGTACAAAATAAGACTTATATACGAGGGCAATATGCGCGAACTTATCCACACGGCTAATCCCAACATTACAAATCCAAAAACCCTTTGTACCGTTTGCATCCAGATACCGGGCTTTGGTAAAAATCTGCCGGCACTTACCCCCACAATCAGCAACGGAACACCCATACCGACACTCATAACAAAAAGAGCGGCTCCTCCTAAGATAGCGTCTCCGCTTTGCCCTATATATATCAATGCTCCGGCAAGAGGCGCTGCTACACAAGGACCTACTATAAAAGAGGATACAAATCCCATCACGGCAACACCTGCAAAACCGTGCTTATCTTTAAAGCTTTTTGCTAATTTACCTTGTAACGAGGCGGGCATTTGAAAACTGTACAGCCCAAACATTGAAATTGAAAGCAATACCAAAATTGCACTAAATATGCCAATGACTAAAGGCGTTTGAAGTGTTGATTGTATATTTGCACCAAATAATCCTGCGACTATACCGACAATCATATAGGCAAGCGACATAAAAAATACATAGATGCTTGAAAGCAAAAAACCTTTTTTGGCATTTATAACGCTTTTTTTGGACTGTTTGATGATTATCGATGAAAGTATCGGAATCATCGGAAATGTGCATGGCGTAAAAGATAAAAGCAGTCCGAACCCAAAAAAACTTGCCAAAATGATAAAAAAGTTTTTATCTTTAAACATAGCGGCTATCACGCCATGTTCTGACAATAAATCGCTGTTTTCAATGTATATCTCATAAGTTTTTTTCATCGGCGGATAACAGATAACGCCGCCGCCTGCACACCCTTGATATACAGCTTCCAAAACGACTTTGCCGTCCACTCCTAAGGATTTTATAAAACCAATCGGCACAGCAGTTTCATAAAAATTCCAAAAAACCCTCTGTTCTTTATAGATATCAGGCAAAGAGTCGGAAAGATTTTCACTTAAATTTATCTTTTTTGGTTTTGATACCCCAAGGATAAGCTTATCGGCAAGCAGATATACCCCATCAGCCATATCTATTCTGAATCTCACAAATCCGTCTTCTTGAGTAAAACTAACGTTAAAAGCCTCTTCGGGAGGAATGATTTTGGGTAAGTCTTGTGCCGCCGCAAAAATAGTCATGAAATATAAAAAAAATATAATCTTTCGCACTGTGTTTCCAAAGAATCTAAAATGCCAAATTTTATCTAATGTTGATAAATGTGACGTTAAATCATGCAAGTTTCATGTCAGTATCATATATAATTTGAAATTTTATAAAATTTTAACAAAAACTTGAGATAAAAATAGCTATCATTCATGAAAATAACCTCAAACAAAAGGATATAAATTGAGCGATAAAATAGATAAAACCGTTGTGGGATTAAAAAACGACATCCAAAAAAAAATCGATAAAAAAATAGAAAAAAATGAAGATAAAAAAAATAAAGTGCAAATCTGGGTAAAAAAAAGCAAACTTGAATATGAAGAAAAACTCAAAAAATTGCAAATAGAGCTTTTAAAACTTCAAAAACATGTCAAAGAGAGCGGACTTCGCATATTAATTATTTTTGAAGGCAGAGATGCAGCAGGCAAAGGTGGCACGATAAAAACGATGACTGAACATATCAATCCAAGAGGCGCTAGGGTGGTTGCGCTTGAAAAACCTTCCGACAAAGAGCGTACGCAATGGTATTTTCAACGTTATGTGGAACATTTACCATCAGCAGGAGAGATAGTATTTTTTGACAGATCTTGGTATAACCGTGCCGGTGTTGAACCTGTTATGGGATTTTGTACAAAAGAGGAGTATCAAGAGTTTTTAATAGAAGTGCCAAAATTTGAATCCTTGATAGCAAGGTCAGGCATTAAAATATTTAAATTTTATTTTTCAGTAACAAAAGAAGAGCAAAAAAAACGCTTTGAAGAGCGCAAAAAAGACCCTCTAAAACATTTCAAGCTTTCACCTATTGATGAAAAAGCTCAAGAATATTGGGATCAATATACACTTGCCGAATACTCCATGTTTTTGGCTTCACATACCAAAGAATGCCCATGGGCAATTGTCTATTCGGACAATAAAAAAGAGGCAAGACTCAATACTATAAAATATATTTTAAATCAGATTGATTATTCCGGAAAATCAAAAGAGAAAGATATATTTAAAATAGACTATAAAATCTTTAAAACAGGCGATGAGGTCATCTCTACAGCTTCAAACGGTGTGACAGCACTGAAGTAAATAAATATATAGCGCTGATTGCCGATCGTTTTGCACAAAACAATATCTGTTATGAAATGCAAATAGATAAAAATTTGATTGCAAATATACATTTGGATGCTTTTGCGCAGCTGTTTATTGGTTGTGGAATATTTTTTGCGTATAATTTATCTTTTAGCGTATTATAATTATAATTGCATATTTTTATTAAGGATTTTTAATTGATATTTGGAAAAATTGACTACATAAATCTTCTTCCGCTTCATATATTTTTAAAAAAACAACCACTTTGCAACTCATTTAAACAATCCATCGCTTACAGAAAAAGTTATCCGTCAAAATTAAATGAAAAGCTAAAAAAACGTCAAATTGATGCTGCTTTTATATCAAGTATAGCAAGCGCACAAAAAGGCTTTAAAACAATCAATGCCGGCATTATAGCAACAAAAGAGGTACAAAGCGTACTTGTAAAAGTAGGCAGTTACAAACAAGATCCGCATTCTGCCACATCAAATCTTTTGGCAAAAATTTTAAAAGCAGAAGGTGAAGTAGTCATAGGAGACAAAGCATTAAAACTATATCTGAAAAATCCACAAGATTATGTTGACTTGGCAAAACTATGGCACGAAAAATACAACCTACCTTTTGTATTTGCAAGGCTTAGTGTGAACAAATATTATGATTTTTATAAACGTATCGGTGAAAAATTTGCAAATCAAAAAGTTTTTATTCCATTTTATATCCTAATCAAATATACGGAAGAAAGAGATGTGAAAGCAGAGGAGATAAAAACTTACCTAAAAAACTTAAGCTACAAAATAGACACAAAGGCAAATTACAGCCTAAAGACTTTTTTACGGGCAAGCCGTTTATTTAAAATGACCAAATAGTTTGTGATTTACTTAATTATACGGACTGCGATTATCACCTATGAAAAAGAATAACAAAAAATACTTGTAAGACCTGCAATAAAAAATATCCAAAATGTATTTATTTGTCAGGAAAAATGATCATTTATCCATTTTTATTTTCTTTCTCCTCTTTTTACATATGCAATATTTACCCTGATAATAGATGTAATGTCCGTAAAATAAGAATAAATATATAAAATGTATACAACAAATGCCATATCTCTTGATGATTTCAAATTTGATTCTATATTCATACGGACTTCCTTGTATCTATTTTTCGCAGTTGTTCTATTAAATAAGCACTTAAAAACAATGTAAAATTTCTTGTTTATTTTTACTATTTTATTATATTTTTATATTTTAAAAAATATTTAGGAACTAAAAATATGCAAAGAAAATTAAATAGCATATGATTTTATCTATGCAATATCTAAGCACATTTGTTATATATGATAATAATTATTATAATATACTATTTATTTATATTATATTTATATTTTCTTCATTATTAAGTAATTTTTAAGGAACTATAAGGCATCATACTATAAACGTTTTTTTAAAAGTAACATAATGATTTCAAAAAAAGAGCAAATCATCATTATAAGAGTAACTGGCAAAGCAAATTCTGAAATATTTGCTTTCAATTATGACTTTGGTTTATATAGAATAAAAGGAATGATTGACAAGTTGGAATTATATGATGAACTATACAAAATAAATCAAGAGTTTAATATATATCTATTATCTTTCCTTTCAAAGCAGTATATGTCAAAAGATATAACCTTTGACAGAGAAATAAACCTTATAGAATACAGCAACAAATATATCCCATATTTGGACAGGAAAGGCAAAACAACTGCATATTTTCCACAAAATGAATATAAGCATAAAAATAATGAAATAGACTCTTCAGAATGTCCTGTTTCTATTACAGTAAATATAGTAAATCAAAAAAGTTTTGCATTTAAATACTTCAAGTAAATCAGCAATCTTTATAACCTCCTGTTTTTCATCTTTGCCATAAATAAAAACTAAAATCGATTTTAGTAAATAAATACCATCTATAATTTGGCAAAATTTAAGGCAAATTTTTAAAAAATTTTAAAGTTAAAAAATAAAAAGGATTAGATACAAAGCCAAAGAGGCAAATAGCCATAATTAAATAAAATATCTTAATATTTTTTTCGAAAGCACTTTGGGTTTGGAATATCCAAACCCAAAAAATTATTTTATCTTTTCTTCTAATTGTCTTGCGTAAGTTTCCAAATCAAAATCTTTGATATTTGCAACTCCATCATCGATAGCAGCTTTAGCAACAGCAGGAGCTACCCAAGCAAGTACTCTTTTGTCAAATGGTTTTGGAATTACATAATCTATCCCAAAAGAAAAATCATCTTCCGGATATGCTTCCTTAACATAGTTTGGCACAGGCTCTTTCGCAAGTTTAGCTAAAGCTAATGCTGCAGCCATTTTCATATTTTCGGTAATTTTTGTAGCTCTTACGTCAAGTGCTCCTCTAAATATAAATGGAAAACCTAAAACATTATTTACTTGATTTGGATAATCACTTCTGCCTGTTCCCATGATAACATCATCTCGTACAGCTTTAACCTCTTCTGGTAAAATCTCCGGAGTTGGATTTGCAAGTGCAAAAATAATAGGATTTTTATTCATGGATTTTACCATGTCTTGAGTTACAAGTTTTGCTTTGGAAAGCCCTAAAAACATATCTGCATTTTTAAGAGCATCTGCCAAAGTTCTCTCTTGCGTATCGATTGCAAACTCCTCTTTATGTCTGCTAAAGTTCTCTCTACCTTTGTATATAACGCCTTTTGAATCCACCATGACTATATTTTTTGCACCCAAAGCTTTGTACATTTTAGCGCATGCTATTCCAGCAGCTCCTGCACCGGATACTACAATCTTCATATCGTCTATTTTTTTGCCGCTTATTTCAAGCACGTTTATAATACCGGCACTTGTTATCATGGCGGTTCCATGCTGATCATCATGCATAACAGGAATATCAACTGCTTTTTGAAGTTTTTCCTCTATGTCAAAGCATTCTGGGGCTTTTATATCTTCTAAATTTATACCGCCGAATGTTGGAGAAATAGCTTTGCAAATTTCTACTATCTTTTCAACATCATATTCGTTTATTTCGATATCAAAAGCATCTATGTCGGCAAATTTTTTAAACAAAACAGATTTGCCCTCCATAACCGGTTTACCTGCAACAGGACCTATATCGCCAAGCCCAAGGACTGCAGTTGAATTTGTAATAACTGCAACTAAATTTGATTTATTAGTATATTTATAAGCTAATCCATTATTTTTTTCAATCTCAAGGCAAGGGTGTGCAACACCAGGAGTATATGCCATACTCAAATCTCTTGCGCTGTTGCATGCTGTTTTAACACTTATGCCTATTTTTCCACCGATATGATATTCTAAAACATCTTGTTCGGTTATTTTACTACCCATACTGTCTCCCTGCTAAAAATTTCTCAATTCTCGTACAAACACTATTGTGTCCGATAACACTCATCACTTCAAATATCGATGGGCTTACGCTGCTTCCCACAAGTGCTATCCTGATTGATTGAGCTATATCTTTCAACTTTAATCCTGATTTTTCCAAAAACTCATTTGTTATATTTTCATAATCACCTGCAAATTCCAAATCTTTGTTTATGTGCAACAGTTGCAAATACTCCTTAAGATACAAGATACTCTCTTTGGTTACAAACTTATCGACTGCCTTTTGTTCATAATTTTGAGGCTCTTTTAGTATGGCATTTGCCATTTCAACAAGCTGTACTATAGTTTTTGCACGTTCTCTTAGCATATCTGCCAAAACTTCAGCATTCTTATCTTCTCTTATATCAAGTCCAAAATTCAAAGCCTCTTGCCAAAGCCTTTTAGATGTGCTATTTTTAATGTAACAAGCATTTAGCCACTCTAATTTTTGCTGATTGTAAGATGAAGCCGAAGCATTTATATCATTTGGATTAAAAAATTCTATCATCTCTTTTAATGAAAATATCTCCTGATCACCATGACTCCAGCCAAGCCGCACTAAAAAATTCAAAAGTGCTTCGCTTAAATAACCCATATTTTTATATTCCATGACGTCCATTGCGCCGTCTCTTTTTGAGAGTTTTTTACCTTGAGGATTATTTATCATGGGAACATGGAAAAACTTTGGTATTTTAAATCCCAAAGCTTCATAGAGAACTATCTGTTTTGGAGTATTTGAAAGATGGTCATCTCCTCTTATAACGTCTGTTATGCCCATAAGTGCATCGTCAATTACAACTGTAAAATTATATGTTGGTGTACCATCGCTTCTTGCGATGATAAAATCATCTAAAATATCTTCAGCTTTAAAACTAATACGCCCTTTAACGCCGTCTTCAAATATTATTTCACCGCTTAAAGGAGCTTTTATGCGCACAACAGGCTCTACACCCAAAGGAGGAATGCCTTCAAAGTCTCTATATTTGCCGTTATAACGCGGACGTTCTTTTTTGGCTGTCTGCTCTTCGCGTAAAGCATCCAATTCTTCTTTGCTCATGTAGCAATAATAGGCTTTGCCTTTTTTTAAAAGTTCTTGGACATACTCTTTATACAAATCAAATCTTTGGGATTGATAAATTATCTCTCCGTCATGCGAAAGCCCTGTCCACTTAAAAGCTTCTTCTATCGCTTGTGCAGCTTCAAGAGAGTTTCTTTTCAAATCTGTATCTTCAATGCGAAGTAAAAATTTTCCACCGTTTTGTTTTGCCCAAAGATAGCTATAAAGAGCTGTTCTAAGTCCTCCGATATGCAAATATCCTGTCGGAGAAGGTGCAAATCTTGTGACTGTCATAACAAAAATTCCCATCTCTTCTTATTAAAATAAGTTTTATATATGAACTTAAATTTCACTTTAATTTTTTTAATACAAAAAAAATGTTAGAATTCAAATTCAAAAAATGCGTGATTATAATGATTTTTTACTTAACAAAGGATTATAGTGAAACTACGAAAAAGTTTAATCTCAGTTGCATGCGCTGTATTCATGGCTTACTCGCATGCAAACGCTGCACTTATCGATGCAGTATCAGTGGTGGTTGATAATGAACCTATAACTATTTATGAGATATATGCTGTCTCAAAACAGTTTAATTTGCAAATAAAAGAGGCTTTGGAGATACTTATAAGACAAAAATTAGAACTCTCCCAGATAAAAACTATGAATATACAAATAAGTGAATACGACATAAATCGGCAAATAAATGAAATATCTGCAAAAAATGGTTTGGGTGTTCAATCGTTTTATGATCTTTTGAAAAAAGAAGGCATCACTCCTGAGATTTACAAAGAAGAGTTGAAACAAAAAATGCAGCAAGAAAAGTTGTATCAGTATATTTTAAGCAACAAGTTTCAAGCTATAGATGAAGATGAGCTTTTGCTTTACTACAATAAAAATCAAAAAGAGTTTACAAAATTTGACAGTTTTGATGTAGTAAGATTTGAAAGCAAAAATAGTGATGATCTGACGGAGATATCATTAAAGTCTCAAAAATCGACAGAATCATCATCTGTAGATGCGAAAAATGATTTTAATATTGCAAACAAAAGTGTTGTTGTTGCAACTCAAAATATCAAAACTTCAAGCTCTGACCCAAAAGTAGTAGCTGCTCTTTCGCAGACAAACACAAACTCTCTAACGCCTGTAATTCAAACAAGAAATGGATTTGTAAGATTTTTTGTAAGTGCTAAAAATAATCAAACTATTTTGCCTTTTGATCAAGTCAAAAATTTTATAATTTCAAAGATTTCTTCAAAACAGGAAAATGATATATTGAAAGAGTATTTTGATACATTAAAAACAAGAGCAACTATTACTATAATAAGGCTTCCGTAATAAAATATCAAAATTACCACTTCTTAATTTTTTTAAGAAGTGGTAATTAAAATTTTTTAGTGATTTGCAAGATAATTTGTATCAAAATTATTGTTTATAAAATCCTGATTGTCCATCATTTTCTGATGAAAAGTTTTTGTGCAGCTTATGCCATCAACTGTAAGTTCACTCAAAGCTTGCTTCATCTTAGCAATGGCCCTTGTTCTGTCTTCTGCCCAAACAATCAATTTGCCTATCATGGAGTCATAATGCGGAGGAACTACGTAGCCTTGATATACATGCGAATCCATTCTTATATTTCTGCCCCCAGGCGCTATATATTTGCTTATTTTACCCGGACTTGGAATGAACTTTACAGGATCTTCAGCTGTAATCCTACACTCTATGGAATGTCCTTTTAATTTTATCTCTTCTTGAGAAGGAAGTTTTTCACCTTCGGCTACTTTTATCATCCACTCAATTATATCAAGTCCACTTACCATCTCACTTACGGTATGTTCTACTTGAAGCCTTGTATTCATCTCCATAAAATAAAAATTTTTATTTTCATCTACCAAAAACTCAAATGTTCCCGCACCTTCATAGCCGATAGCTTGAGTAGCACGTATGGCAGTATCGTGTAATTTTTTTCTGGTTGCATCATCTAATAAAATTGCAGGGGATTCTTCTATCAGCTTTTGATGCCTTCTTTGCATGGAGCAATCGCGCTCGCCTACATGTATAGCATTTCTATATTTATCTCCCATGACTTGCACTTCTATGTGTCTTGGTTTTCTTATAAATTTCTCCATATATAAAGTACCATCACCAAATGCTGTTATAGCTTCGCTTTCGGCAGCAAGATACAACTTCTCTAGATCCTCTTTTTTGTCAACTACTCTCATTCCTCGTCCACCGCCGCCTGCTGCAGCTTTTATAATAACAGGATATCCTATCTCATCTGCATTTTTAAATGCGTCCTGCAAATCTTTAAGCGCTCCATCGCTTCCGGGAATTACAGGAATACCGGCTTTTTTCATAACATCTTTTGCTTTTGATTTGTCACTCATCATTATCATAGCGTCCGCACTGGGACCTATAAATTTTATTTTGTGATGTTCGCAAATCTCAACAAAATTTTGATTTTCACTCAAAAATCCGTATCCGGGAAATATAGCATCACATTCACTGATTTCAGCTGCTGATATAATAGCTGGGATACTAAGATAACTTTGCGATGATTTCTCTCCGCCTATACAAATAGAAGCATCTGCATATTGCAAATATAAAGCATCTTTATCTGCCGTAGAATATACTGCTATAGCCTGCTTACCCATCTCTTTTATAGTTCTTATAGCCCTAAGGGCAATCTCTCCGCGATTTGCTATCAGAATTCTTTTTATTTTGCTCATTAAATTTTCTCCACGCTAAATAGAGACATATCAAACTCAACAGGTTGTCCGTCTTCAACCAAAATATCCACTATTCTGCAATCAAACTCCGCATCTATCTCATTCATAATCTTCATAGCTTCCACGATAGCTACAGGCTGCCCTTTTTTTACAACGCTTCCAATTTTAACAAACGGCTCGGCTCCGGGTGAAGGAGCTTTATAAAATGTACCCACCATTGGAGATTTAAAAGTTGGAAGGTTGCTTTTGACCTCCTGCACACTCTGCTCATTAGTCTCTTTTGAGATTATTTGCTGCTGAGGTCTAACCTCTACTATGGAAGTTTGCAGTTCATCACTGCTTACGTATGTTTTTGAAGACGAGCTTTTTTTCATCTCAATAGAGAAGTCTCCTTCTGTTATTTTGAGTTTACTCATACTGCTCTTATCAAATATACGTATTAACTCTTTTATGTTTATATCCTGTTTGTTCATCAGAACATCTCCTTGATTTTTTACCACAAAATTTTAAGGTGTGTTATAATAGCATACTTCATTAAAACTTGTTCTTAAGGATTCGCATGGGATTAAAAGCAGACAGCTGGATTAAAGAAAAATCGATAAAGGAAAAAATGATAGAACCGTTTTGCGATGGTCAAGTAGGGTCAAAAGTCGTAAGTTATGGCGTGAGCAGTTATGGTTACGATATAAGAGTAGGCAGAGAGTTTAAAATATTTACCAATGTAAACTCCACAGTTGTTGACCCTAAAAATTTCGAAGATAGAAATATAGTTGATTTTGTAGGCGATATTTGTATCGTCCCGCCAAACTCTTTTGCGCTTGCACGCACGGTTGAATATTTTAGAATACCAAAAAATGTCCTTGCCATATGTCTTGGTAAAAGCACATATGCAAGATGCGGTATCATAGTAAATGTAACTCCATTTGAGCCTGAATTTGAAGGACATATAACAATTGAAATTTCAAACACTACGCCGCTTCCTGCTAAAATTTATGCAAACGAAGGAATAGCCCAAGTACTGTTTTTTGAAGGTGATACGTCGTGTGAAGTTACATATAAAGATAAGGCAGGCAAGTATCAAGGTCAGATGGGAATTACACTTCCAAAAATTTTAAAATGACAAGCTCTATTATGAAAAATAGATTATTTTATTTTATTTATGATAAAATTCCGTTCCACTTCATAAATTACAAATTTTTATCAATGGACTTTATGAAAAATTTAAAAAATTTTAGGAGACTTTATGGCAACTGCTGAAAACCAAGTTGTGTCAATGTTTTATGAATTAAAAGATGTAAATGGAAACTTGCTTGATTCAAATATGGACAGTACACCCCTTTCATTTATTACAGGCAAAAATCAAATTATTACAGGGCTTGAGCGAGGAATAGTAAATATGAATCAAGGCGATACTTCGCATATAGCTGTGAAAGCGGTAGACGCTTACGGAGAATATAACAAAAATGCTATTCAAATAGTTCCTATCGAACAATTTGCAGGACTTGAGCTTACAAATGGAATGACACTTTATGGTCAAGGCGAAGACGGCAACACCGTTCAAGTTATTGTAAAAGAGTTTAACGACAAAGAAGTTACGATTGATTTTAATCACCCATTAGCTGGAAAAGATCTATACTTTGATATAGAAATAGCCGAGATTAGAGATGCTACCGAAGATGAACTTTTAAATGGATATGTAGGAGGCTCTCATAGCTGCTCTTGCGGCAATCATGCAGATGACTGCGGAGGGCATGATGATAGTGAGTGTTGCGGACACCACCATTAATAAAAAGCAAAACTTGTGATAAACAGTAATTTTATAGCCAACTCTCACTCTTCAAAAGAAGCAGGAAGATTGGCAAACCTTTTAAAAAATCTAAATCTAAGTGCACTTATAATAGGAGAAAGAGGGGTTGGCAAAACAACCCTGGCACAAAATATTGTAGATGCAAATATAATAGACGGCGAAGATTTTTCAACACTTGTAAGAGCGCTTGGTTCAAATTCGACTTTAATAGTCAAAAATTTTGATAAGGTTTCAAATTTTATACTGTTAAAAGATTCTCTAAAAACAAATCCAACAAGAATAATAGCAACATCTACTAAAAAATTAGATGAAAAAATCACCGATATCTTTTTTGGACTAAAAATAGTTATTCCGCCTTTATCGGAACGTCCGGAAGATATCGAAGCGCTTGCACAAAAATTTTACGAAGAAGCTATAAATATTTTTACGGGCAACAATGACAAAAAACCTGTAAATATAAAAGAGATAAATCTTGATTTAAGCGCTAATGCATACTCTTTAAAGCGTTCTGTGTACAGTGCATTCTTAGTTGAACAATTCGAAGAAAAAGATATTTTAAATCTGCTTGAAAGGTTCCTAATGCAAAGACTTGGCAGCGGAGACGATTACCGAAAACTTTTATATCTCTTTGATGTGCCGTTATTAAAAGCGGGATTTAAAAAGTTTCACTCTCAGCTTGCAATATCAAAAAATTTCGGTTTAAACAGAAATACTCTGCGCAAAAAAATATCCGAATTGCACCATTTTTTTAAAAGCGACGAGTATAAATCTTAAAACTTCAGGATAAAAATAATGTCAAAAAACATATCATTTATTTTCCCCGGACAAGGTTCGCAAACGGTCGGAATGGGAAAAGATTTTTACGAAAAAAGTCCTCTTGTTCGGGATATTTTTAAGTATGCTTCAAAAAGACTCAACATTGATATGCAATCTCTTCTGTTTGAAGAGAATGAAAATCTAAACGAAACGGA
>JAIROK010000064.1 GCA_031257555.1 Campylobacteraceae bacterium
AAAAGAGTCGGAAGGCATGATTATAAAAAGATTTAAAATAGAAAAATTAGAGTAATAAGTATGAAAAAATCAATATTATTTTTAGTCATTTCTTGGTTGCTTCTTTATGCTAACATAAATTTAAGTAATTATTGATGAAGAAGTTTTAAAATATATTTTATCGGTTAAAGTTTTCGTTTGTATCATTTAAAAAATGACAATAACGTATTCGTTATTTCATATATTCTGCATGGTTGCAAGCGGCTTTGACATTATTGCATTCACCATGAACAAGCTAAAGTTTTATGACACAAGAGTGAATGGCGATTTTTCTGGCAGAGAGGAAGGGATTCGAACCCTCGGTGAGTTGCCCCACACACGCGTTCCAGGCGTGCTCCTTAAACCGCTCGGACACCTCTCTGTATGATAGAGATTTTAAAAACCGCCGCTTTTGCTTTGCGATTTAAAAATGAAAATATACCAAACTCCCACTTGAGTTTGCATTAAGCCATTGGATATAATAGTTTTTTTCAAAGGAGCAATATGAAAGTAGTATTAACGATAGCAGGTTCTGACAGCGGCGGGGGAGCAGGCATACAAGCAGATATAAAAACAGCCGAAGCACATGGAGTATTTGCCGCAACTGCCATTACGGCGCTAACAGCACAAAATACGCGGGGAGTCAGCGAAGTTTTGGGTATAAAATCAGAATTTGTAATCAAGCAAATCGAAACAGTACTAAGCGATTTTGACGTGAGTGCAATAAAGATAGGAATGCTTGGAAACCGCGAAATAGCAGATGCTTTGATAGATATCTTAAAAGATTTTAGCAAGCCGATAGTATTAGACCCTGTTGCTATTTCACGCGCAGGCTCAAAACTTTTGGATGACGATGCAAAACTCGCTTTGATTAAGCTTTTTCCATTAGCAGATATAGTTACGCCAAATCATTTTGAAGCCGAATATTTTGGACTTGGTACGGATATAAAAGCAAAACTTCCTAAATATAATTTTTTGATAAAAAACATATTTTCCAACAGCAGTGCGGCAGTAGACAGACTTTTTTTAAAAGGCAATTTTGCAAAAGACTTTGAGACACCGTTTGCACAAAAAGAGAATACTCATGGCACCGGCTGCACCTACTCTATGGCTATAGCTTGCAACCTTGCTCTTGGTTTTACACTTGAAGATGCGATACAAAACAGCAAAGGCTATATTTATGAAGCTATAAAAAACGCTCCTGATTTAGGAAAAGGAAACGGACCGATAAGACATAAAATATAGCAGTTATTAAATTTTTTAAACAGGATAATATCTTTTTTACAAATGAATGTCTTTGTTGATAAATATATCAAATATATTGAACGCCAAGTATTTTAGATGTATTAAAATTCAAATTGATTCTTTTTTATCCTGTAAAATCTAAATAAAAATGCAAAACATATAAAAAATCTGCTTTTATACCACAATCTGCAACCAAATTATATTTAGTCTTCTATCCTTATTCTTTATTGTCTGACTCTAATGTATCATATGCTCCACATATGCCTGCTTGAAAATTCACATACAAAAAACTACTTAATGATTTTTTAATACTAAAAATGCTTTAATTGCAATCAATATTTACTATCAATATCTAAACTAAAGGAGTTATGATGGATTTAAGGAAAAATAGAGTGCATATAGCAATTGCGGCAGCTGCGCTTTTAACCCAAGTTGGTTTTGCACAAGAGGTAAGTCCCCTTAATTTCGGGGGGGGGGGGGGTAACACCGGTCTTACACAAGAAGTAAGTAACGGTACTGTTACGGAGCTTAGTGAGATAAAAGTTGTAACAGCGACAGGCGTTGAGCAAAATATAGCCGATGCACCGGCGACAATTACTATCATATCTGGCGAAGAGCTGCAAAAAAAATCATATAACGACGTAACGGACGCGCTTAAAAATGTACCGGGCGTATATGTTACGGGCGGGGGTTCTCAACAGTCGATTATGCTTAGAGGTATGTCTTCGGCATATACGCTTTTTTTGATAGATGGCAAACCAATGCAAGGAGGAGATGCATTTGAGTTAAATGGAGGTCTTGCGGGCGCTCAAATGAACTTTTTGCCACCTTTGGAAGCTGTTGAGAGGATAGAAGTCGTAAGAGGTCCAGCATCGTCGCTTTATGGCTCTGATGCTATGGGAGGCGTTGTAAACATTATCACCAAAAAAGTATCAAATAAATGGGGCGGCGGCGTTACTATGGAATACATAAAAGCGAGTAAGTCCAATAAAATAAATAACGATGGATTTAGCACAAGCACATATATCAATGCACCGATAGTAAAAGATAGATTGTCTTTACAATTAACAGGTTCATACTTAAATCAAGATGAAAGTGATTTGATAGGTGGAGGTGATAGCGGCGAAAGTGATCCGGAATTTAAGAGAAAAACTTTCGGTACAAAACTCTCTATAGCCCTAAGCGACAGCGATACATTAAAAATCGGCAATAATTACAATCTTCAAGAAAGAACACACACGGCAAATAAAAGCAGTACGGCAAACAGTTATACAAAAAGTATCAAAAACAACTACTTTGCAGCTCATGAAGGAAAGTATAGCGATTTTATAATAAACTCTTATGTAAATTACGATACTGCCGAAAATCCCACAAGAGTCGGCGCTGTTACTGGAAAAGGCATAGACTTTAAAACATTGACATTAAATACGCAAGGAACATATTTTTTTGATTCGCACATTCTTTCGGTTGGTGCAAATTATAAAAAAGAAAAACTGACAGACGGCGGAACAAGTTCTACAAATCAAGTGGTAACCATGAAAAGAGATCAATACTCTTTGTTTGCCGAAGATGAGTGGAGCATAATCGATGATTTGACATTAAGCTTAAGCGGTAGATTTGACGATAATAAAAAGTTTGGCAGTCATTTTAGTCCGAAAGCATATTTGGTTTATCATTTAACAAATGAACTTACATTCAAAGGCGGAGTAACAAGCGGTTATAAAGCGCCCTCACTTAGACAAGCAGCACCTGATTTTTCGGGAGTTTCAATGGGCGGCGTTATGATTGGAAATCCTGATTTAACTCCGGAGACAAGCATTAACTACGAAGTCGGCGTAAATTATGACAATAAAGATTTGGGATTAAGTGCCAGTGTTGTTGCTTTTAAAACTGATTTTAAAGATAAAATCACGAGAACATCAAGAATCTGCCAACCAAACACTGCTTGTACTTATAAGGGTACCGTATATCCGGCACACCAATATGGATACACAGCTTATGAAAATATCGATGAGGTAGAATTTTTAGGATTTGAGCATACTTTTGATTTTAAAATACTAAAAAATTTAACATATAGACACAGTTACACTTATACAAAATCCGAACAAAAAACTGGCACAAATGAAGGCAAACCGTTAAACAATACGCCAAAACGTATGTTTAATGTGGCGCTTGATTATGATGTAACAAGTAAATTTAATGTCTGGACACAAGCAAATTATAGAAGTGAATCCGTCAGTTATACTGGAACAAGCGGAACCCCACAATATACATTTGTTGATTTGGGATTGGTATATAAAGCAGACAAAAATTTGGATTTAAAGTTTGGAGTGTATAACGTTTTCAATAAAGAGGTAACAAATGAAGATGCAAGTTATGTTTTAGACGGCAGAAAGTATAATATATCATTTGCTTACAGATTTTAATCAAAAAACATTAATCCGAAAAAGTTAATTTTTTCGGATTAATATATCAATTTATAAAACAGGTTTATTGTGAATCAAAACGGCGGATATATAACCGACACTGCTTATCCTCTCTATTTTTATAAACAATTGCAGCCTTTATGGCTCTGTACGATTGTAAAATTTTTGGGTTTAATCCCGCCAAATGATGAGAATTTCACATATTGTGAACTTGGCTGCGGGGCGGGACTAAATCTCATGATA
>JAIROK010000070.1 GCA_031257555.1 Campylobacteraceae bacterium
CCATACTCGTCTGCCGCTTTTATCACCTCATCGTCTCTTATGCTTCCGCCGGGCTCTATTATCGCTTTAACGCCTGCATTTGCCGCCGCGTCTATACTGTCTCGAAACGGGAAAAAAGCTTCCGAAGCAAGAGCCGCGCCCGTTATATCAAGCCCCATCTCTTTAGCTTTCAATATAGCCGCTTTTGCCGCGTCAACCCTGCTTGTCATTCCCATGCCGACAGCTACCATGACGCTCTCTTTCACGTAAACCACGCAGTTTGATTTGGTAAGTGCGGCTATTTTATAGGCTATCTCCAAGTCTTTAAGCTCGTCTTTTGACGCTATTCTTTTACTTTGGCGTTTCGCGTCTGTTATCTCTTTTTCGCTTACGCTGTCGCTTTGCTGATACACAAAGCCGCCGTCGATATGCTTAAAGTCATACGAGTCATTATTTAAAACCAAATACCTGCTCTCCTGCGAAAAGATTTTGATACGTTTTTTATTTTCAAAAACCCTCAAAGCTTCAGGAGTTACATTTGCGGCAACTATGACCTCTACAAATATCTCGTTTATCTTATTTGCCAAAGCCTCGTCAAGCGTACCGTTTATCGCCACAACTCCGCCGTATGCCGATACGGGGTCGCATTTTAGCGCATGTATGTAACTATCCAAAAGCGTCTCTTTCAAAGCAAAACCGCATGGATTGGCATGTTTTACTATACAAACCGCATTATCTTTGCCAAATGACGCGGCTATCTTAACGGCGGCGTTTATATCCGTCATATTGTTAAAACTTGCTTCGCCTTTTAGCGTCTTAAAGTTTGTCGTAAAAAAGTAGTCAAATTCGTACAGCGCGCCTTTTTGGTGAGGATTTTCGCCGTATCTCGTGTCAAAAGCTTTAGTTCCAGCGATGAACTGCTTATTGCCAAAACCGCCGTTAAAGCGCGCGTTCATATAATTTGCTATCGTGATGTCATACATCGCCGTATGCTCATACGCTTTTATCATCAAATCTCTTCTAAATTCAATAGTATTGCCGCCGTTTTTAAGTCTCTCTATCACAATATCATAATCCAAAATATCCGTCACGATTATCACATCATTGAAATTTTTTGCCGCGCTCCTGACCATAGCGGGACCGCCTATGTCGATATTTTCTATAATTTCCTCAAAATCGTCCGTTTTGGATATCGTCTCCTTAAAAGGATACAGGTTCACGCACACTAAGTCTATGCCCTGTATATCGTACTCTTTCGCGCTTTGTATATGCAAAGCATCATCGCGCTTATGTAAAATACCGCCGTGAATATAGGGATTTAGCGTCTTTACGCGTCCGTCAAACATTTCGGGAAATTTTGTAACTTCGCTTATCTCTACGGCTTTAACGCCCTCTTCTTTCAAAAGTTTATAAGTGCCGCCTGTGGAGATTATCTCATAACCCAACTCTTCAAGGGATTTGGCAAATTCCGCTGCGGCTGTTTTGTCGCTCACGCTTATTAGTGCTCTCAAATGTCGTCCTTTAAACAAATAGTGGATAAAATTTTATCCTAATATGGATTTGAAAAGGATAAAAATGTTTGATGAGATTATAGATAGAGGCAACACCCACGCGCTAAAACTTGAAAGGTATAAAAATTATAAAGATGCGATACCCGCATGGGTAGCGGATATGGACTTCAAATCCCCGCAATGCGTTATTGACGCGCTAAAAAAACGAATAGAGCACGGAGTGTTCGGATATACGGCAGTAAATGACGGGCTAATTAAAGCCGCGATAAATTTCATAAAAAAAGAGCACAATTGGGATACGTCAAAAGAGTGGTTTGCCTTTACTTCGGGCGTTGTAGCAAGCATGAATATAGTCTGCGGAATGCTAAAAGAAAACGAAAGCGTTATAACGACAACGCCGATTTATCCGTACTTTTTAAGCGCGCCTGCAAATATGAAGCGTGAAGTTACCGCAGTGCGCATGAGGGAAATAGAGGGCAGATGGAGCGTGGATTTTGATGAATTTGAAAAAAGCATAAAACCAAACTGCCGCCTTCTGCTCCTTTGCAATCCTTATAATCCCGCAGGCACAGTCTTTACAAAAGAGGAGCTTTTAAGGTTTGGCGAGATAGCTTTGAAATACGACCTTTTGATATGCTCAGACGAGATACATGCGGATCTGGTGTTGGATAAAAACGTCAAACATATACCCATAGCCTCTTTATCGAAACAAATCAGAGAAAGAACCATCACCCTTATGGCTCCGAGTAAAACGTTCAACATAGCGGGACTTCAAAGCTCATTTGCCATCATGTCAAATGAAAAACTCAAAGCGTCGTTTGAAAAATCTATGGGGCATATAAACGGCGGAGTTAATTTGCTGGCTCTCACAGCAACGCAAGCGGCATATGAAGGCGGCGCAGTTTGGCTAAAAGAGGTCAAAGAGTACCTAAGGGAAAATCTCAAACTGGTACAAGAGTTTGTACAAAACAACCCAAGACTTAAATTTTTAAAACTTGAAGCGACTTATCTTGCATGGATAGACTGCCGAGAACTCAACACAGACGCATGGAAGCTTTTCTTAAAAGGCGGCGTTATATTAAATGACGGAAAAAGCTTTGGCGAAGGCGGAGATGGATTTGTAAGACTTAACTTTGCAATGCCTAAGAGTATTTTGAAAGAGGTTTTATCGCGTATGGAAAAGGCTGCGCGTAATGTTTTGTAGGTTGTGATAACAATGGTAGATAACTATCTCGGCTTGCAAAACAAATAATCCGTTTGAATTTCAGTTATTATAAACTGTTAAAAATTATACGGCAAATCCGCTTTTGCATCAATAGAGACAAAAGAGTTGTTTCGTCGTTTCCAAATGATAAATTTACAAAGTAAGTGCATGTGCGGATCAAAATAAATGCACAAATAACCAAATACACTTAGATTATTTTTTAAAATTCAATATTTTTCATTTTTTCTACAGATTGTTTTATCATATTTTGCACTTTTTATGATGGCAAAAAAGAATTGCTTGTTATTTTCTTGCTGTGACTTTATTCTGCTAATTTTCCATGCAGTTAACGCTATTCACAATGGTGAACAGATATAAAAAATACGATTTACAAAACCATATTTTGTTTTGCATTTTTTATATGCAAAACAGCATTTTTTTTGTATAATCCTGCTTTCAAAACGCCAATGTAGCTCAGCTGGTAGAGCAGCGCATTCGTAACGCGCAGGTCAGGGGTTCGAGTCCCCTCATTGGCTCCACCGCATTAAAAACATCTTGAATATACTTTTCTAGTTATTTTATAAATCAATCTTAATATAAATACCATACTCTCCATTCCGCCCTATCTGGTTCATTATAGTTTGCCCAAACATACAATAAACAACCATCAGTGCTTGTTTTGTGATAAGAGTTCCATTCTACATCTTCCTTATAATACTCAAAACCTGCATTTTTTAATTCCTGAATATAGTCATTCATTTTATTAGACATGTCAACATCATAAGATTTACTCATTTCAACTTCAAATTTTTTAGTTTTAGTTGGTGGAAATATGGTAGTATTATCAAAAATCGACTCATCTATTTCAGTTGCTGTCGGTACGCCATTTATTATGCTTATTCCCAATTGCCATGATACAAAATTTTCCAAATCCAAATGTATATAAACACGAGAAAAATACTTGTTGTCAATAGATGGTCCATCATATAAAAGCATACTTGAATTACTTATGGTATCTAATGTAAATCCAGCATTTATCAGTAACTGTTCATATTTCTCAACATCATCTATCGTATCAAATGATACGCTTTGGTCAATAAATTTATGTTGTTCGTTGATAAGTGATTGTGGAAAAAAAGTTAATACATCCTGTATTGAGGGTAGTACTATATTAGGATTAGTACATTTACTGCTTGGCGAATTATCACTATTGCTTGATGAGCTACCACCGCATCCAACCAAAACAACTATACCAAAAACTGCCGTAAGAAAATTAAACAAAATTTTCATTTTTATTCCTTAGTATTAAAATATTTTAAATATTTTGATTATATTAAATATAAATTAATGTTTTTCTTAAAATCTTGTTTATAATACCTATAAATCAAACAAGTACAAATACATACTGCCAAATGGGTTCGATCCTCATTGGCTATTGTTGAAATACAGCATCAAAAAGAGTTTTTCTAATTATCTCCCAACTTGCATAGTCGTCGTCACCATAGCAAAATGAATAAACAATATCGCCCTCTTCATATTTTTTCAAACATTTATCACTATAGCCGTCATTGTAATAATCAAATCCAAGAGTATTTTTAAGATAGTATTCATGTTTAGCAAAAGCAGCTGATTTATTATCGTTAAAATCTATTGATAACAAACGAGCAGATAAAGAAGTGTCTATTTTTGGAAAAAATTCTATAATCTCTTCATCTGCAATATCTATAGTTGTATTCTCAAACCATATGGCAATATAACGTTTATTGGTTACATTAGCAACATCCAAACAAGTATAAGCTATTTTGTTGTCAGTTGTGTAGCAATACTCATCATCTTCATCAACTTTAAAATCTTTACCAATAATGGCATTAGTAAAATCACTAGAAACACTATCTGAAATTGGATAATACGCAAGACCTTTCTCTACTTCAATATCACTATCTGATAGTTCAAAAGAAGTAAAAAACTCACTTTTTTCTACATATGGCAATTGCACATCGACGTCTGAACTTCTGCCTCCTCCTCCGCATCCAACCAAAACAACTATACTAAAAACCGCCGCAATAAAATTAAGCAAAATCTTCATTTTTATTCCTTAGCATTAAAATATTTTAAATATTATTATTATATTAAATATAAATTAATACTTTTATTAAAAATAACTATTATTGCTACTAAAATTAAATAGCATATTATTTCTCGTTTTAAATTTTGTGATTTTATAAAAACAAAAAGAAGACAAAGAAAGTTTTTGCTAAATATAAATAGCAAACGCAGCAATCTGTTTTTATAATATATTTGCCCAAATCCAGCGCAGCAGCAGATGCTAAAATCCAATAAAGTCTTTCTCTTGAGGGCATTTTTGCGACGGGCATACCCGGGCTTTTAATGCTGTTTGATTGGTGGCGTTAAACGCCATCACCTTATCCATATAAAGACACTCGCGTTCATAGTAGACTTCTCGCTGTTTGGATTTTTTTGACAGCTTGCGCAAAATACTTGGCTGCGTTTTTGCAATAACCAATTTATAAGTGCTGTTGCTTACTCTGAAACGCTTATGGAGTGCAAAATCTTGCATTATCATTCTTTTGAAAATAAGTGGCGATTTTGTTCTAAATCTCTATAAGCGTTAACGAGTTAAACGGTGCCCGCCACAAATCTCTCTTGCTGCAATAAGAGCATCTCACGGATGATAACGCAAAAGCGGCGGAAGGCATTTGTTTCACTATCGCAAACCGTCTTACTCACACTCTATTTTTTCTGCGTTATATAGATTTATAGCCGCGAGATGGATTTTTTTGCCCTTTACGGGAACACAAAACCCTTCTATTGC
>JAIROK010000090.1 GCA_031257555.1 Campylobacteraceae bacterium
GTACTTTGCAGATATCACGCTCACTCCCGCAATCGCAGGTGCGGCTATGAGCATCAGCTCTGTAACCGTTGTACTGAATTCGTTGAGGCTTAGGGTGAAGAAATTTTGATGTGTTTGGAGGGGTGAGAATATTTAAGCTCAATGAACAAACTATTTTTATGCTTTATTCTTTATTAAATATTTGGCAGTTTTGAAAAGAAAAATCCAGACAATGCAGAAATAATATTTTATGCATTATTGTGAGAAATAAATGTAACAACTAATGTAATTTTCACATCATAAACACAATCATTCGTCAAGATGGATATTATTACGCATTATACAGCAATACGAAAGAACATTTATCCTTTTATCGTTTCTCTAAAAATGTAAAGTAAAAAGTACTCTGCAGACACGATATTGTGTTATTACGCTAACAGTAACTTCCATCATCTTCCAACTATTGATGGCAATTCAATAACGTAAAATATTTTTAAACTTTAAAATTATAAACTAAGTATATACTATACTTAATAACAGAATTGCAGCTATTTAGCTATATCTTAACTTATATGCAATTATTATAAAAATAATATTAATATAAAAATTGCTTCCTTTTTAAAACAACTATATTTCAGCTCAACTTAACTTCCAAAGATACTTTGCTATTAGTTCGGACTTGATATAAATCTTATATCTACTAAATATATTAAGAATAAATGCTTGGTTTTCCAACCAATTTTCAAACTATTTTCATAAAAATATCGCTAAAATAACCCTTTGGTAGTTTTTTGTTCTTTCATTTATCATTGTTAAAACCGATTGGAAAAAGTTCCAGAAATGACTAGCTTAAGAGGGTTATTATTTTTAAGATAACCTATCTTTCTTGGTTGAACCAACACAAGGGTTGTATTGAAATTGTTTAATCCTTTACACTGATGGTGCCCATAATATTGTTGAACCAACACAAGGGTTGTATTGAAATTCGTAATTAAAATCCTTTTTTATATCGTTACGCGTAATGTTGAACCGACACAATGGTTGTATTGAAATGAGGACTTAATTTTGATATAACTGCTAATCTTAACAAGTTGAACCGACACAATGGTTGTATTGAAATGCAAGCTCGGCGGTTTTAGGCTTTAGGAGCTTTTCGTTGAACCGACACAATGGTTGTATTGAAATAGAATTGGAATTAAACTAAAAAGGTTAAAAAGATAAGGTAGTACCGACACAATGGTTGTATTGAAATATGATTTTCCTGATTAACTTTCTTATGAATATCAAGAGTTGAACCGACACAATGGTTGTATTGAAATAGAGTAGGCATTGTTAAAATCGCACAGCACCTGTTAGTTGAACCGACACAATGGTTGTATTGAAATATAAATTAGAGATGAGGGAATAAATTCCCTCCAAAAAATACAATTAAAATTGAAAGAAAAAACATGCAGCAATTAAGCTATAAGGAATTTAGTCAAACTTTCAAACAACTTGACTTAACAAAAATAGAGTTCGCGAAATTAACCGGATTACATATCGGAACACTTCCAAATTGGAATAAAACAGGATCTATACCGTTGTAGGTTAACAGCTGGCTAAAATTATATGAAGAAAATAAAGACTGTAAAATAATAGTCTAAAAATTATCTAAAATCTCATAATTTATTATTTAATTAATAATATATATCATAAAGATGTTATTTCGTCAGCAATGTAAAAAAGAAAGTCAAAAGATTTTATTTAAAATATTTTTTATCTTCTCTTTTGTCAAAGTTTCATCTTCTAAAAGCACAGATACCAACAAATCCAAAGGTTTTCTCATTCCTTCCAAAAACAGTTCCGCTTCTTTTAGGGCGCTTGAGAGTATATTTTCTATATCGTGCGCGTTTGGAAGCATTCTTTCGCCCATTGCATATTTTTCAACCATTTGTGTTGCTAAATATCTGGCTTTATTTAAATCATCGCTTGAGTTTGAATACGATTCGTTAAAATATATCTTTAAAGCGGCGATCCCAGATAGTGAAACTTTTATCTTTGCCATGAGTTCCGTGCGGGATTCTATCTCTTTATCTACCTCTTTTGTAAAATCCCCGACTAAATTTATCTTATCAAAATTTATCTCAAACCAATAAGCGCACAAGGCTTTTGCAGCTTGATAAACGGCTTGTATATTTTTCTCATCTTCAGAGTATCTTGCAAGCCTTTTTTTGCCAAGCAGCACTTTATCGCGCACAATCAAAAAATCCTCTATCTCTACTGTTTTGCTGCCTCTTCTTAAAGCATTTATCGCAGCCTCATTTACAAGAGTTGAAAGCGCTGCCCCGCTGAAGCCAACGCTCATTTTGGCGATATCGCATACATTTACATTGTGAATTTTGTCGGCTAAGTAAGCACTTATTATCTTTTCTCTATCTTGCAAATCCGGCAAAGAGACAAAAATCCTCCTGTCAAATCTACCCGACCTCAAAAGCGCTTCGTCTATCATTTCAAGGCGGTTTGTAGCGCCTATGACTATAACTCCCGAACTATCCTCAAATCCGTCCATCTCGGTCAAAAGTTGATTTAGCGTGGCTTCTCTCTCATCATTTCTCATGCCGCCGCGCGCTTTGCCTACAGCGTCGATTTCATCTATAAATACGATTGAGGGCGCATTTGATTTGGCTATAGAAAAAAGCTCCCTTACTCTTTTTGCCCCCATGCCGACATATATTTGCACAAAACTTGCCCCACTTTGGTAAAAAAACGGCACATTTGCCTCTCCGGCAACCGCTTTTGCTATCATCGTTTTGCCGACTCCCGGAGGTCCTACCAATAAAACGCCGCGTGGAAGTTTTACGTTCATCTTTTGATAAACAGAAGGATTTTTCAAAAAATCGACAATCTCAAAAAGCTCCTCTTTTACGCTTTTTATCCCAGCCACATCGGAAAATTTTACTTTTGATACGGAAGGTGAGATTTTGAGCGTACCTGCTCCGTCACTTTCTACGGCTACATTTTTTAAGTTTGCAAAACTATCTTGAGCGCTATTTTTGCTTTGTACTTTTCGGTAATAATACAAAGCAAAAAGTGCAAAAATAAAAAATACAAAAGTCAAAATCATCTCAAAGATATTGTTCTCTTCTTTTACGTCTACCGGCACGCTTAAAAGAAGTTCTTTTATATCCACACCATCTTTTGCTATGCTGTAAATTCCGATATTGGTATATAAAATGACCTTGCCGCCGTATATCTTGGCTTCTTTTATCTGATTTTGGGTTATAAGATCGCTGTAATGCTCCATATCTATCGCTTTTGGCGAATTTTTAATAAATATATAGCCCGTGAGCAGTACTAAAATACAAAATAGCATTATCAAAATCTGCAATCTGTTCGGTTTAAAAAACTGCATAATTCCCGTCCTCTTTAGCTTGATAATCATTGATTTTCACCCACTTTTTGACCAAATCGTCTTTTGAGCTGATAAAAATTCTATTGTAAAATTGGTCAAATCCCGTATAAAAACCATCTTTTTTCTCCTCGACCAATACCTCCAAATCAACTTTTCTTTGCCTGAATGCAAGATTGTTTTCTCCAACGACAGCTTGAAGTTCTTTCAATCTATTTTTTGCACTTTTACCATCAACCGTTTGTTTCATAGATGCAGAAAGCGTTCCGTCTCTTTTTGAGTAACAAAAGGCGTGCAGGTGCGTTAGGGGGAATTTTTTGAAATTTAAAAGCGCATCTTGCCAAATCTTCTCACTCTCTCCGGGATGCCCTGTGATAAAATCAGTTCCCAAAGCAAAACCCAAAGATGAAAGTTCCAAAAAAAGCTCCAAATCTTTTTTTACGCTGTTCCTGCGCCTCATAATTTTGAGCATTTCTTCATTTGTGTGTTGAAGCGCGATATGAAGATGCCGCTCAAGCCAGCTCTCTTTTAATATCTCTTTGAAACTCTCATCGATTTGCACAGGCTCAATGCTGCCCATACGCACTCTTTTAACTCCATTTATAACGCCCAATTTTTGAAGCAGTCTGCCAAGTGTTGTACCTTTATCCTTGCCGTAACTGCCGATATTTGTGCCGGTTAAGACAAATTCGCTGAAACCATTTTTTGACAACACCTTTACTTGTTCTATTATCTTATCTTCATTTTGACTTCTTGATTTGCCTCTTGCATGAGGAATGATACAGTAACTGCAAGAGAAATTGCACCCTTCTTGTATTTTGATAAAAGCTTTGCTTTTGTCATAGTAGTTTGATACTATATTTTCGTCAAGGTGAGTTAAAACTCCTATATTTTTAAAAGGCTCTTTAGAAAAAAGGGCTCTGTTTATATTGCTCTTTTCAGAATGCCCCAAAACCCCAAAAACCTTTTTTTGTTCAAAAAGTTCACTCCCGCGCGTACTTGCTCCGCATCCGACGAAGATTATTTTCTTGCCGTCTTTATTTTGTTTTGATATATAGTTTCTAACGCCGCTGTCTGCTCCGTTTGTTACCGTGCATGAATTTACCACTACGATATCGGCAACCAACTCATTGTTGGTTACTTCAAAATCTTTAAGAGACTCTATCATTATTTGCGTATCGTAGATATTTGTCCTGCAGCCAAACGTTTTAAAAAATACTTTAGGTTTTATCAAAGGTTCACTCATTAATCTCTTCCATGCCGGGAGAGTATTTTACTTTTGCAGCCTGTCTTAGATTCAATGTTTGCGTAGGATAGGCTATCACTATATCTTCTTCTTTGTTGATGGCGTCTATTATCTCTCCGCTTAAGGTGCTTCTAAGAGCCAAAGCCGCGTAAGAGTTGGTCATATACCATATATGTATGGTAAGTCCGTGCGGCTCGATAAATGAAAAGATTTTTGGCTCTACGTTTGTATTTTTGAGATTGTATTTTTGTCTTAATTGATTTAACTGCTTCCTTGCTATCTCCGTATAACCCTTTGAATATTTTTTTGTAATCTCTTTGATGATATACATAGCCTTTTTGTAGTTGGAGTCAAATGAAATGGTGATATATATGCCGTCCCATACAGTCTTTAGCGTCTCATGCGTGTAGTTTGAAATAAGAGTCGTAAAGATGAAATTATTTGGGATAAAAACTACTCTTCCGGCACGCTTGTTTTCAAGATATGTCGTAAGCGTCACATCTTCCAAAATAGTCATCCTCATCAGTGAAATATCGACTATATCGCCTACATATGAGATATTGTTTTGACTAACCTTGACTCTGTCTCCAACGCTAAAACTGCGTCCGAATGTTATAACCGTCCAACCTAAAATGTTCATAAACATATCTTTCATGGCAATCGCAATACCAGCAGACGCAAAACCCAAAACCGCAACAAGATAGGTCATATTTTCGATGTATGCAAAGAGTAAAATCAAAATAATAATTGTTATGCTTGTAATATTTATCACTTTATTGATGATATAGCTTCGTTCGTTTGCCGACATAAAACGCTTTGAAAAAAGTTTTAGCAAAAATGAGATGAGTATTATCGAAATAATAATGCTGAAGATAAAAAACGTGCGCTTTGTCTCATCTTCTATCGCATTGGAAGCGCGCGTAACAGCTTCGTTTACTTTTCTCTCATAAATGGAGGCTGTTGTTAGGACTATGTCATAAGCGGAGTTAAACTCTCTAATCAAAACTCTGTTGTTCTCTTGCAAAACACTAAACGAATCGCTCGTATCAAACTCCATTATGCGTTCCAATATCCCGTCTTTTTCTTGCAGATTGCCTATCAAAGTATCCAAATCGCGCGAAAGTTTATCATACCCTTCCAAATCCTGCCTGATTTTTTTAATATATGAAAATCCGGAAAATATAGCAAAAGGATTACTGATAGATGGCATCGGCGGAACTTCGGGGGATTTTAAAAGCCCCGAAAAAGGAGCATTTTGAAATTCGCTTAACTGCTCCATTTGACTCTCCAAAGCATCGCGCCTTCTTTCCATATCATTAAGCCTTGCTAAAGAGTTTTTGTCGGTTTTGTTTTTGATACTTTTTATATCTTCAAGTATTGCCTCAAATTCAGCTTTCTTTGTTTTATATATGTTATAGTTTTCATGTCTTGCAAACCATATATTATTTCTGTTTGCGTTATCAATCATTTCAAGTTTTAGTCTGTAATCGCTTAATATCTGCGCCGTCTCGTTTGTATCGGCAGCAAGCCCGCCTACTAAGAAAACAACAATAAAAAATATCTTTTTCATCAGCTAAAAGCCTTTAGAGTCTTTTTCACCATATCCTCTTTTATGTCATCTTTTATCACAAAATTTCCTATACCATTTGGCAAAATAAACGTTATTTTTGAGTTGCTGCTCTTTTTATCAAGAAAAAATGAGTCATAAAAACTATCTATATCCTCTATCTTGTATCTTGTGGGAAGAGAAAAGTTTTGCAATGTCTTTTCTATCCTAACCGCCTCATCTCTACCTAAAAACCCTAAATTGACAGCCAGCTCATTTGCCATGACTATACCAAAAGCTACCGCTTCGCCGTGCAGATATTTACAGTAATCGGTCTTTTGTTCTATCACATGCGCAAATGTATGCCCATAGTTTAAAACCGCTCTGATACCGCTCTCTTTTTCATCAAGCGCTACAACATCAGCCTTTATCTTTATGCTTTTGGCTATCGCCTCTTTTAAATCCGCATCATGACTCAAATCTCTATTTTCAAGCCAATAAAAAAAATCCCTATCAAACATAACAGCCATTTTTATTATTTCAGCCGCCCCTGCGCTAAATTCACGTTTTGGAAGCGTTTTTAGAAATAAACTTTCGCAGTAAACAGCACGCGGCTGATAAAACGAACCTATCAAATTTTTACCATAAGTGTTATTTACGCCTGTTTTTCCACCCACACTCGCATCTACCTGCGCTAAAAGCGTTGTAGGCACTTGAATAAAATTTATGCCTCTTTGATAAATAGACGCCGCAAATCCCGTCATATCGCCGATGACGCCGCCGCCAAGCGCGATAAGAGTCGATTTTCTATCAAGCTTGAACTTAAAAAGTTCATTTAGTATATACTCTATCATCTGCAAATTTTTATATTTTTCACCATCTTTTATGATAACTTCATAAAGCTCTTTTGCTTTTACCCGTTTTTTAATGTATTCAAGATGAAGGGCAGCTACGGTTTCATTTGTCACGATGGCAGCTTTACCGCCAATCGCAATCTCTTCAAGCTCGTCGATAAATATGTCGTAGCCAAGACTTTCAGCCGTTGCAAACTCTATGCTTATTTTCATATAACTCCTAAGTTTCAATACTAAAAAATTTTCATTCCAATATCGGTAAAAAAAGCTGACACTTATCTTCTAAAACAAAATGAACTCTATTTAAATCTTTTGAAAACACCGAAAGCACTCTTGATTTTGAAAACTCTTCATAAAATGGAATGAATTGCAAAATATCGCTTATGTCTTTAAACTCTAAAATAGGATTTTTTTCGCTTCTTTTTGCAATTTCTATCTTTTTTTCATAAAGTTTTGCAATATTTTCAAAGTGTTCTATGAGCGCAGTTTTTTCATTAAAATTATCAGGGTCAAAATCGTAAAACTGCATTTTTAGATTTAATTGAGCTGAAAAATCAAACATAATAGATGAGTTTCTCTCGGCATCATCTATATTTCCACCCAAAACAATACCTCTTTTTACTTCAGAAAGAGGAATTTGTCCGCTTTTAAATACAGGTGTTTTGTATTCAAAAAGAGCTTTGATGTTTGAGTTAAAAAACAGTTTATCTGTAACGCAAAGTCCTATGTTTAGATTATAAACATCTTTTTCATATATGTGTTCGTGCGAAATATTATAATAGTCTATATTTACATCTATATCATCATTTACCAATTCTTTTATTTTAATAAGAACAGACGAATAAGTTGGATTTATAATCTTTATATACAATTTTTTTGAATTTAGCTTTGCATGCAAAAATAAAGCATTATCCAAAAGTTTCTCAATCCTTGCACTGTTCATTTTTTTCATATCAATCAAACAATATATACTGCTGCCAAAAGGTAATGGAAATTGCCCAAGCTCTTTTTTGATACTCTTGTAAACATTTTGTAAAATATCAGGATCTCCGACTATAAGCAAACTGTCATTTGGCTGAATCATTAAATTTTGTTGCGGCAATAAAAGGTTATTGTTTCTATAGACTGCTGCTATACGCCATTTTGTCTGTTCTATAGCGCCTATATGCCTATATGCATAAGAGCTTCCCACAGGCACTTGCACGTCCATTATCTCTCCTATGGCAAGCCCAACATTTTGTGCTGTTACGGGAGTATTCGGCAAAAAGTCAGCAAACCTGTAAGCCATAACCTCTTTTGATTCTATAAGCGTTAAATATTTATCTTTAAACTTCAATCCCCATCTGTCCATCAAAAATATAGGTACTTTTTTGTCAAACTGCCTTACTGTTTTATATGAACCTGCGGCATCAATTTTCTTTGAAACAACTATCATAATTTGATAATAATCTTTTTTCATGACAAGCATCATTTTCTCAAAACTTGTCGGGTCAAACGAATAAGTTTCAAAGTTTTCGGGAAAAGCATAATTTGGCAGCGTTTTTTTTCTGTAATATACAATTGTATAATCATTGCTGTCATTTGAAAGAGTGATTGCTCTTTCTAAAAAATATTTTGCTAAAATACCGTCCGCTATGATTAAAACTTTTTTCATACACGCTCCGTAAATTTAAGAGGATATTATACCAAAATGGAATTTCACATAGATAAAACTGACAATTTCGCCAGAGCCTGCACCATAAAAACAGCTCACAGCACGATACAAACTCCGGTCTTTATGCCCGTTGGCACTGTTGGCAGTGTCAAAAGTCTTGATGCATACGACATGCAAAATATTTTAAATGCTAACATAATTCTCGGCAATACCTATCACCTTTATCTGCGTCCGGGAGATGAGATAATAAGAGATTTTGGCGGGCTTGGCGGTTTTACAAAATATAACGGCAGTTTTTTAACGGACAGCGGCGGATTTCAAGCGTTTAGCCTAAGCGATATTTCAAAAGCAGACGAAAACGGCGTGAAATTTAAAAGCCATATTGACGGTTCAACCCACTATTTTACGCCGTCTAAAGTGCTTGATATAGAGTACAATCTAAACTCTGACATCATGATGATACTCGATGACCTTGTAGAGCTTCCCTCAACCAAAGAGCGTATAAACTTGTCTGTTGAGAGAACCGTAAAATGGGCAGAACAATCCATAGCTTATCATTTAAAAAAACAAAATGAGGGCATAGGGCTAAATCAAAATATTTTTGCCATCATTCAAGGCGGCACAGACACAGAGTTTAGAAAAAAATGCGCTGTTAAACTTAACCAAATGCCATTTGATGGTTTTGCGATAGGCGGACTTAGCGTTGGCGAAGAAAATAGTTTAATGTATGACACTGTAGAGTTTACAGCTCCTCTTATGCCGGAAAACAAGCCAAGATATTTGATGGGTGTAGGTACGCCTGAAGATTTGGTAGAAAATGTAGAAAGAGGCATTGATATGTTTGACTGCGTGATGCCTACAAGAAACGCCAGAAACGGTACGCTTTTTACATCTTTTGGTAAGATAAATATAAAAAACGCCATATTTATAAAAGATGAGCAGCCCATAGACAAAAAGTGTGACTGCTATACCTGCAAGCGCTATTCGAGGGCTTACCTAAGCCATCTATACCGTGCAAAAGAGCTCACATTTTTTAGGCTTGCCAGCTTGCACAATCTTCATTACTATTTAACGCTTATGAAAAAGATGCGCGAAGCAATAATAAAAGGCGAGTTTAAAAAATTCAAATCGGAGTTTTACAGCAAAAGAGCGCGGTGATAAATTTCGCTCTCATTTAATGTCACCTCTTTGTTTTAGAAAGTATTTGATAAAATTATAAAGATTTGTTTTAATAAATTGCGTAAGGAAATCTTTTGATAACTTTCGAGACTATTGAAAAAATATCGCTCAAACAAAACGGAGCAATAAAGGAGTACAAGCCGACATGGGACAGTACATTGTTCCGCATAGGTGAAAACGGTAAAATGTTTATACTTGTCATGCATGGCAAAACTCCCATGATGAACTTTAAAAACGACCCGTTTATCAATCTCCACTTAAGAGAAAACTACCCCGACATCACCGCCGCTTATCACATGAATAAAAAACATTGGAATACGCTCTATTACAAACATACGACAATTAGCAAAGAGTTTTTAGAGCAATTAATACAAGAGTCTTACGAGATAGTATTTGACTCTTTGACAAAAAAGCAAAAAATGGCTTTGGGGGAATTTAATTAAAATGAAAAATACGGCGTTAATCACGGGAGCGTCAAGCGGCATCGGTTTGGAGTTGGCAAAAATTCATGCGTCAAAAAAGGGCGATTTGGTTCTTGTAGCCAGAAGTAAAGATAAGTTAGAGAAAATCAAAGCCGAATTGGAAAGCGAATATAAAATTTCGGTTTATAT
>JAIROK010000124.1 GCA_031257555.1 Campylobacteraceae bacterium
CTTACATGGTGCAAAACTACAAAAAAATCCTGCCGTTTATAAGACCTTATTGGGTGCGCGCTGTGCTGGCTGTTATCATCACTATCCCCGTGGGCTCAATGGACGCTTTGATAGCTTTGCTGTTAAAACCTTACATGGACGTCGTACTCGTTGAAAAATCAGTCGGCGCAACGGCATATATACCTTTGCTTATTATCATTTTTAGCCTTTTGCAAAGTTCTCTTAATTACGCCGCTACATATCTTAACACATGGGTCGGCAGAAAGATAGCCAACGACCTTAAAATCAAGCTTTTTGACAGGCTCATGAATTACGAAGCCTCGTTTTTTGACAAAGCAAGCTCGGGAGAGGTGCAGTTTCGTTTTAACTCGGACGTAGACACGGCATGTAACGGACTTATAACAAATATAAAGCTTTTTATAACAAGGATAATTTCATCTATAGCCCTCATAGGCGTACTTTTTTATAACTCGTGGCAATTGGCGCTTATAGCTTTAAGCGTTATGATATGCGCTCTTTATCCGCTTACAACTATCAGACGGCGCGTGAAAGACATCATGAAAAAGACCGTATTTTCAGGCTCGCAGGTAGTAACGCATTTTAATGAAGCATATAGCGGCAACAGAGTCATCACATCTTACAATCTAAAAGAGCATTTACAAAAAAAATTTAAAGAAACCCTCCAATCGGTTTTCACTCTTGGTATAAAAATGGTACAAAGAACGGGCATTATGTCGCCTATGATGCATTTTATCGTCTCTATCGGCATTGCGCTTGTCATATGGTACGGCAGTTATCTTATCACTTCGGGCGCGATGACGCCGGGCAGTTTTGTCTCTTTTATAGCGGCGCTTTTGATGCTTTACACGCCGATAAAAGCTATCGGCAATAACTTCAACAGCGTTATAAATTCGCTCATGGCAGTGGAGAGAGTATTTGAACTTATGGACGCCGAACCAAAAATTGCCAATAAATTAGAGGCGGTAAAACTTGAGGGTGAGATTAAAACCATAGAGTATGAAAACGTCTCATTCGGATATACCGAAGACAAATTAACCCTAAAAAATGTCAATCTCACGATAAATGCGGGACAGACTATCGCGCTTGTGGGCAACAGCGGCGGCGGCAAAACCACAGTCGCAAATCTTTTGCCGCGTTTTTACGACGTAACAAGCGGCGCCGTCAAAATAAACGGCATTGATATAAGAGATATGGATTTGGACTCTTTAAGAGAACATATCGCGGTTGTTTTTCAGGATAATTTTCTATTTTCAGGCACGATAAGAGAAAATATCGTCTTAGACAAAGCCAATGTAAGCGCAGAAGAGCTCAATACTGTCATCAAAAGCGCATGCTTGGAAGAGTTTATAGCGGAGTTAAAAGACGGACTTGACGCCCAGATAGGAGAACGCGGCGTGCTACTTTCAGGCGGTCAAAAACAGCGTATCGCGATAGCAAGAGCATTTTTGAAAAACGCGCCTATCGTTATACTTGACGAAGCAACCTCAGCGCTTGATAACAAATCGGAAGCTGTGGTACAAAAAGCGATAGACAATTTGATGAAAAACAGAACGGTTATCGTGATAGCCCACCGCTTATCAACCGTGCGCAATGCCGATACGATAGTGGTAATTAGACAAGGCAAAATCGCCGAAATCGGAACTCACGAAAAGCTGCTGGAAAAAGATAACGGCGTATATGCGTCTTTATACAAAACGCAGTTAAAGTAGATGTTTTTTGCGAGGTGCGGATAATTTTATTAAAATTCACTTTATTGCAATTAAGCCAACTTATTTATCATATCGTTGATTTCGTTGGATTGGGTGATTTTTTTCCATCTCACATTTTCTTCAATATTTTCAAAAAACTTTTCTTGTCCAAAAACTGCAATCTTGTCCGTGTCTCTCATGTTTTGGCTTTTAGCCTCCACAAATAAATTAATTTTAACTTTATCGCCGCCGTCTTTAATCGCATATATAAAATCAGGCGTTGTAGTTCCGCCTGTATAAGTCGGCACGCGAATTGCTTTTTTGGGAATTTTTCCAAACACTAAAATCCTATTATCTGCGCTGTTCTCAATAATCTCTTTTTCAATTTCGCTATCAACCAGCGCTTTACTCCATAAATAATTCTGCCCGATAGCAACTCCAACTTCCTCTTTGCCGCCGACATCGCATTCCGCAACTTCACTTACAAAATCGCCATTTTTTAATAAACTGGTATTTGCCGTATAATCCAATGATTGATAAGAATATTTTTGTGCAAATTTTTCCATAAATTCTTTTTGAAAAGCTGCGATGATATTCTCCAAACTTCGAACATTTATTTTATTTTTATCAATTCCTCTATCAAATCTTGAAACCAAAACCTTATGCCAATCACGCACTTTTATATCTGTTCTTTTGCATAATCTTTTCAAAAATTCGCCATAATGCAGTTCGCCGATAGCGCTGGCAATATGTTCTATTTTGCTTTTTAGCACAACTTCGCCATTTTCGATTTCCAAGCTCTTTACTATCACATCGCCGCTTGTACTGACAAAATTATCTTCTGCGACACTTGCTTCTAAAATGTTTTTTAACTCTGTTTCATTCAATTTTTCAAACTGCAATAGATATTTTCGCGTAACTTTTTGCCAAAGGTCTTTGATATTGTTCCATTTTGCGGCATCTACTTTTATTTTTAAAGTTCCTGATTCATTTTCTCTAATCTTACCTTTTCTCAATTTATCACCATCCGGCAATAAACTCGTCAACTTTTCACTATTAATAATTTGTTCGTTATCATCAATAACTTGTTCTTGATTTAATTTATTCTTAACTGCCATTCTTGTTGCAGCATAATTTATCTCAATCAACCTATCAACAATTTCATCTGTAATTTTTCCGGTAAAGATTTTTCCGCCGTCAGAGTTTATCTCGCCAATCAACTTTTCAGCAAAATTTTTCTCACTCCAATCAATAATATAATCCAAACGGAACTCTTCCGCGCTCAATCTTTTGCCGTTTTCGTCTACCGGCAAACGCAAGCCGCGCCCAACTTCCTGCAATTTGGATATTTCCGAACCGCTTGTTCTTAATTTTGTTATTACAAACACATTTGGGTTGTCCCAGCCTTCCCTTAGAGTCCATTTTGAAAACAAAAATCTGCGGATATTCCAACTGCCGTCTTTTCTTTTGAAACTTAACATTTCGTCTTTATTGCGGAGAATATCGTCAACTTCCGCCTGCAATGCTTCATCGCCCTTGCCGTTGTCTTCGGCAAAATAGCCGGCATGGGTTGCGAAAATGTTTTGCAAAGATGCTTGTAAAAATTCAATGTATTCTGGATTGCCACACTCGCTTTGCTCGTTCGCAATGACAATGGATAGTTTCTTTTTCAAAAGTTCCTCAAACTTCACTTTCAGCCAACCGTCATTTTCACGATAACTCTTGATGCGGTCAATAAAAAACAGCGACAAAGTTTTGATTTTCGGAGCATTTGCGCCCGCATTTTCTCTTGTCCAATTCTCTTTTTCTTTGGCAAAATGTTTGTCAATCGCCTGTGATAAAAGTAATTCCTGATAATTTATTGACAGTACGGACGGCATCAAATCCATTCCAATTTCCAACTTCATTTCATTCAACGCAAGTTCGTTGTCTTCATTAAAACCAAGTTCTATGCCGCCAAAGTCATCCGGCAATTTTTCGCCAAATTTCACTTCGTATTCTTTATTGTCTTTTTTCAGAGTAATTTTCTTATCTCTCTTATTTACGGCGACGACTTTATATTTGGTGTCGTCCGTGTTATTGGGATAATGTATATCTATTCCCTTCACCAACCCGTCATTAAACGCCTGCACGCTCCCAAGATTATAAACCAGATTTTCGTAATCTTTTTTCTTTGTTTTATTCTTGCCTGCGCCAACCTCAATATCCGGAAAAGTTGCGCCAAATCTAACAATCAACTGCGTCTTTAACTCTTTAATCGCTTGATACGCCTTGTCGCTTTTTTTAAATCTATGCGGTTCATCAATAATCACAATCGGACGAGTCATTTTAATGCCCTCAATCGGACAAGTGGTAGAACCGATCAACGTCTGGTCATAATCGTCGCGCGTCATACTTTTGCTCATCAACATCGCGTCGTTTATCAGTAAACATTTGATAGTGTTTCTCTCGTTTCTTGTGCCTTCCAAATAGTCGCTTAGTTCGCTTGGCAAAATCTTTTTTTTACCTTTTTTGGAGTTGAAAGCCCCCGCATTTATCATGCACAGGTCAATCTTTATATTTTCGTAAAGTTCGCCAAAATGCTGTCTTGCATAATCGGCACAGATAAAGTTTTTTGTCCCTTCTTTGATAGGCAGACTCGGCACAAAAATAATAAACTTGTTTAGCTCGAAGTTTTTGTAAAGTTCATACATCAGTCGGGTATAAACGTAAGTCTTACCCGTACCGGTTTCCATTTTCACGTCAATTGCATAGTTGGAAGTTTTAACCGGTAAGTTGTAAGTTTTCGGATCAATAACCGCTTGCCTCAAACTTTCAGCATTAAGCTTAATCGGCGGATTTGCATAAATATTATTGGTTTCATTTGCTTGTTCGGCAGACAACTCAAAATCGCGGCAACCGTTCATTGCCTTTAAAACGGCTTCTACTGCTCTTGCTTGATGTTCTAATTGTTCTAAATGGATTGACATATTATTGTCCGTTAGTGGTTAAAGTTCTAAGTTTTTCGATCGCCTTTGCTTCCATTTTTTCTCCAGTTATTTCAGAAGTATAATAACGACCACCAACTAAAGCAAGAAAAATTTCTAAATCTTTATTATCGTTGATAATATATTTTCCATCTTGAGTGGTTTCTATGGAAATTTCAGGATACTTTTTGGCATACTCTCTTATTTTGTTTTGGAAATTTACATCATCTAATTTAATATTTTCATCGGATAAAATTGTTGCAATTTTCTTACGATTTCTGACACCAACATTAATGCCCTCATTAACCTGCAACATTATATTTTGAGTAATTCTTTGAACTTCATCATCTGTTGCTTCTCTGTAATAATCCTCTATTCCTTCAAATAAACTACGAATAGTAGAAAAATTTCTAAAATAGATTTTATTTTCTCCGTCAAAATAAGCATCTACTCTATCTGAAAAATCAATGCTTTTGTCTTGCTTTACAATTTCCGGGTGGTCGCCGACAAACAACAAAAGAGTTTTACTCTCAATTCTGTTAGCATTAGTTATTTTTTGAAATATAATTTGATGTTTTTCGTCTTCTGTTGTTTCTATTTTGAAAATAGTTTCAACCTTTGAGTAATCGTCAGCCAAAATAGTATTTATATCCGCAGTATTTTGCGAGCAATTGACGAATGTGTCCATCATTGTAGAATGTTCATTGTCAATTTCAATATAAAACCATTCATCGTATTCAATTTTGCGTTCTGCATCAAATTGAATAATTTTATCTGGTAAAATAATGGGTAGCGCAAAAAATGAAACCTTTTGAATATTTTCATCGTCTGTGAAAACGACCTTGTTCTCCCCTCTTCTCCCTTTTAATTTTACAAATAGTTGTGTTGCCATAGTTATACCTCCAAAAATGTAAAATTATTTATTCTTTTCAGATTTTCCAAATCAATATCTATTTTATTTTTCATATCTGTTCTTTTGGTGATAAATGTAAAAGAATTTCCTTGTTCTGATTCTATCTCATAAAATCTGTAACCAAAGAAAATCCACATTGGATTAAAGTAAAACACTCTTTCAAAATAAATCCATAATACAAACAATATAAATAATATTTCAACTGCGATAATGTAATCAAAACTTGCAAGTTCGAGCGAAATCACAAAAAGACCAATATAAGTCGGCATCGCAGTACTTTCAAGCGGTTTGATCCGTTTTATATTTACAGTGTCATTTGTTGTAATCCATTTTTTAGCCATTGCTAAAGATAGCCAAGAAAAAAGAACAACTACTGCAAGTAATATTATAAAATTCAGTAAAGTCAACCAATCATTAGAAATGCCTTTGGGGTAAATGCTCATCAAATAAAATACAATCACCATTGAAAATGAGTTAAGCGAAAGTATTTTTGATATTACAAATATTTTAATTGCTTTTATCATAATTTTCCTTTAAAAATCAAAACCTTTTCAAAAGTTCCACTTTGTGGTCTTCGTCTAAATTTGTCTTGAGGTTTGTTTTAAGTTCTCTTAACGCTTCAAATTCTAAAGAGTAAGCATACACGATAATAGTTGAAATTATCATTTCGTTTTTGCCAATACGATTGAGTAAGTCTTTGGTCGCTTCTGTGTCCCATTTTTTGTCTAAGATATAGAGACGAGAGCCGTTTTTGTAAGCGATTGCCTGCCCTCCAAACTCAATTCTTTCCAATTTGCTGTCAAACGGATAGCCATCATCAAGCAGCCAAGTGGTGAGCAGAGTTGAAACGCCGTCCGCGCCGCCATTTACTTGCAGGTTTTCGGCAGAAAACGGACTAATCATATCGTCCACAAACAGTTCTTCACTCGGCACAAACTCTTCTATCTTTTCCAAAGTGGTAATGTTAGGTGTTTTGAGGTAAAACGACTTGAAACCCAAGTCCATAACGTCATTGCAGGCTTGACCCATAGTCTCAAACAAATTAGGAGATTTCGAATCAAGTTCGAAACTATGGGCAGACGCGATCTTCTCTGACGCCTTTTTGATTCTTTCGCGGCTTATTTCGTCAATGGTTTTGTAACCATGTTTTTCCGCTTCGCTTCCCGCTTTTACTTTTTCGTCAAGCTGCACAAGAATATAATTGCGGCTTCCACCGTCCTCTTTATTTAGCTGCATCACAGCATCGGCAGTTGTTCCGGAACCGGCGAAGAAGTCGAGGATGAGACTGTCTTTTTGAGTTGAATACTGCAAAAGTTTTCTCACAAACTCAACGGGTTTTGGGTAATCGAAAGATAAATCTTCTTTGGCAAACAATTCATTCATATATTTTGTTGCCGATTGGTTCATAAATTGCTTGTCTGTAAAATATAAACTATCAACCAAATTGTAGTCACTTCTCAATTCGGCAAGATATTTTTTTATGATAAAGCCTCTTTGCCCGTCTTTAATTTCTTTTCTGAAAACAACTTTTCCGCTTTTAACCCATTTTTCAAAAGTACTTTTCGCAAATGCCCAATATCTTCCTTGCGGTGGCAAATCAACCGTATTTGTGTATGGATTGATAATCTCAAACCTTCCACTTTCACCGCCGGAGCGGGCGCTTGGGTCAGCGATAACCCAAGCGCCCGCTGGGTCGTTGTCAGGATTTTTGTAATTATCAGTATTCTTTATCTCACCTTTCATCAAAAACTGTTCTGCTTTTCTTGCATAAATTAAAACAAACTCGTGTTGATAATTTAATCCTGCTTTTGCATCATTAGTTTGCGATTTTGTTTTCCTAATAAAATCTCCAACAAAATTTCCTTCCCCAAACACCTCATCGCACAGCAATTTCAAATTTGCCTGTTCGTTGTCGTCAATACTGATAAAAATCACACCGGTATCTTTTAATAGGCGTTTGGCAATGACAAGACGAGGGTACATAAAGGTAAGCCAAGCAGAGTGCGAACTTTTGCCGTCCAAAGCGCGCACGCGTTCAATCTCTTTTTCGTTAAGTCCGAGTTTAACTGCTAAATCTTCGTCTGTAAACTTAAAATTGTCGTGATACACAAAATCATCGCCACCGGTGTTATAAGGCGGGTCAATGTATATCACGTCCACTTTGCTTGTGTAGGCGTTTTCAAGATGCTTCAAGGCATCAAGGTTGTCGCCGGTGATAAAGATATTTTTGCTGTTTTTGTTTTCCGTCTTTGCGTTGTGCAAGATATCCGGCACAATCACCGTTTGGGTTTTTTGTCCTGCGATAAACTTCGCATAATTTTTGCCGACAAATTTTAACTGGTAACCGTCGTTAAGTTCGTCATAGTCTTTTTCTGTTTCCGGAAGTTTGTAGGTTTTATTAAAATCTATAGCGGCTTTTAGACCGCCGGTATCAACAAATGCATCGGTTTGCTTTTTACCCCCCCCCCCCCCATCTGCTCCACTTTCTGTTTTGTCAAGTTTTCTACTGTGTTTTTCACTATTTCTTCCTTTTTATCATACTGTAAATTACAACAATGACCCTAAAGTGATACAGACAAAATTTGCGCCTCTAAACTTCCCGTTTATCAACCTTTTCTGTCAGTAACAACCGGTCAATTTTACCCAAATTATACTTTTTACTTCTTGATAAGAATTTCATGATTTACATCTTAGAACATGGCTATCTGCAATCAAAAAAGATAGGAAATAATCCGCTATCAATCATCATGGGTGAAACAGACGTAAAAATTCAAAGCCCGATATATTTTCGTCATCAGACTTATATCAAAAACAAAGATACGGCATAATGCTAGCATAAAGTATGAAAACATAAAAAACTACAAATAAACAAGATTCAGTTGTTAGCCTGTTAATTCAACAGCACCGTTTATGGACATAAAAAACTACAAA
>JAIROK010000116.1 GCA_031257555.1 Campylobacteraceae bacterium
TATTGTTAATTACAACAATAATTCAATAGAATTGCATGATATAGTTTTCACATTTAGTAACAATAAAATAATAAATGTTACTTATTGGGATTAAGAGATAAAGGTTATCAATGCTGCTATAGTATGCGGAAGATACAAATCCAAATCTAAATATCCCGATAAGTTTTGCAGGAGGATTGTATGACCATCACACAAAACTGACTAAATTCGGCTATAGAGAGTATGATAGTTACACAGGCAGATGGACGAGCAAAGACCCTATTGACTTTGATGGTGGTGATAGTAATCTTTATGGATATGTGATGGGTGATCCGGTGAATTTAGTGGATGTAGATGGGCTAAATCCGTTTATGTGGGTTTATAATCTTTTTACTGGTGGAGAAAAGATACGATCTGCAAAAACTCATATTGATAATGCTACAAAAACAATAAACAATTGCTATAGTAACACAAATACTACTCCGATGCAATCCAGAACAGATGAGCTTTGGAATAATATGAACCAGTTAATAGAACATCGGAAAGCGCTTCCTGGTGCGATAGATGAAGTTAGACAAGGAGCAAAAGATGCATCGGGCTTTATTAATAAAGGTACAAATTCAGGCAATAAGGGCGTAAGCAGATAATGAGAATTTTAAAAATTTTTTTTATTGTTGTTTTTATCGTTATATGCTTTTTTACTTATTCTGATTATCAAGAATATACCAAAGGACACTCAATAAAAACATATATATCAAATTTTATCAAAAATATGATCAAAAAATCAAAATTTGAGACAGAATATTTTATTATTGATTTACCAAAGTTTCATTGGACTTTTCATGCTAACTCAACAGACAATCGCAGTATGCTACCTTTTTTTGGAGTAATAGAAATCATTGACAATGAAATTTATACATTGCCTGGCATAACCGTTATAGGGTCTTTAAAAGTAGATAATGCAAGAGATATTGTATTAAACTACAATAAAGAAACTTGTGATGTATTTGAAGCTAAATCAAATCAATTTATCAATAATTTTGAAGTCGAAACTTATGATTGTATCGATATAACGCATCAGATAACTATAATGAGATTATTTGTGTACAAAGATGAGTTTTTTGCTCTAATTCCTTATTTGGATATTTTCAAACCTCAATACGACAAATTCTTTGAAGGTGTGAGATTGAAAGAATGAGTTATATTGGTAACAGTTTTGGCAATATCATAAACGATACAAATCCTTCGAACACTCAAACTATAAACATACCAATAGGCTTTGCAGGAGGATTATACGACCATCACACAAAACTGACTAAGTTTGGTTATAGAGAATATGACTCTTACACAGGCAGATGGACAAGTAAAGACCCTATAGATTTTGAGGGTGGAGATAGTAATCTGTATGGGTATGTGTTGGGTGATCCGATTAATGGGGTGGATCCTACAGGGGAAAAAGGATTAAACCCTAAAAATCCTGCATTCTGTGTGTTATTATCTTGTAAAAGCACTTTGGAACGTAAAGAACAATGCGAAAAAATAGTTGACGATGCATATGAAAAGATTATTGATGGAAGTGATGATTTTTATAATATGTGCAATACTAATAATCCTGGATTATGTAAAATAGGTTGTACAGCAAATATATTTTGGGGCGAATTGAAAGAAAATTGTACACCTAATCCATTAGATGCAAGACAAAAATTGCCAAAACCAATACCTAAGGAAAAATAGATGAAAAAAATATTTCTAATATTTTTATTATTTTGTTCTTTTACTTATTCATCAAACCAAAGTATAATTTATGTTTCAAAGCCAGCAAATATAAATCAAGCAAATTATCGCAATATGATTAGCTTGCCTTTTGGTTTTTCGGTTGATTTGCAAGAATATACATACGTTATATATTTGGGTAAAAATCTTAATGCGCCAAATATAATTTTATCTGATATTAAAAACAATAACTTATTATCTTTGGAAAAATATCCCTTTGGAAATCCGTCAAAAATCAAAATAGACTTTGAAAATGAAGATAAATTTTTATCAGAAATAAAGAACAAAACATCTCCATTAATTAATAATCTTTATGCAAATAGCACAACTTATATTTATGAGTTGAGTAATAATTATACGGCATATTGTATTAATTCTGCCCGTTTTTCAGATGAATGGAAAGTGGTGATTTTCAAAAATTCAAAATACATAATTACGTTGAATTTTGCTGAAGAAACTCAAAATAATATTGAAAATATTTTATACTCAATTAGACAAAATAATGAACCGTTTTTAGAAGATGATTATATTAAAAAAATAAAAGAGTTATATAGAAACGATAGTTTACAAAGAGCATTATTGCATTCGTCTATTTACTATTTATATGATTTATATAACAAAGAGAATCTAAATCTTTTGAATAAAATTATTGATAAAATAGTCTTAACAATGGTTTTAATCAAGAATGATATCAGTGAATAATTATCAAAGAACACTAAAACAAATAACCGATACAATGGACAAACAGTAAAATCAATCATTTATTCATCTTACGGCAGTATAATAGAAGATATGAATTATGACAGTTTCGGCAATATCATAAACGATACAAACCAAGACATTAATATTCAAAGTCTTAACATTCCTATAGGATTTGCAGGAGGATTGTACGACCATCACACAAAACTGACTAAGTTTGGTTATAGAGAGTATGACAGTTATACAGGCAGATGGACATCAAAAAACCCTATAAGATATGAGGGTGGTGATAGTAATCTTTATGGGTATGTGTTGGGTGATCCGATTAACTTTGTGGATCCTACGGGGGAATGGGCGCAAGTTGGTGCAGTGGCTATAGGAGCTGGTATAGTTATTTATATAATTAATCAATATTCTGGAATAAATAGTGCAAAAAATGCACAAACTATTATGTCGCCTCCACCAAAACAACCTACTCCAAATCAAAATCGTCAAGATGTACTTTGGGAAAATATGAATGATTTAAGGAGGCAGAAAGAATGTCTCCCTGATGCGTTAAATCAAGTCAGTAAAGCTGCTCAAGCTATACAGCCATCACCAGTTCCGTTCGCTTCTGGAGTAATAGGAGCAGGTGCAACTGTAATAGGCGAAGCGATAAAAGAATATGGTAAGTAAAAAAATTATAAGCACAACTGTCGGTATTATAGGTATAGTGTTTATTATATTAAATATAGTTTATTTTTATAATGCCAGTGCTTTTTACAATAATATTATTCATCAATCCAAATTTGAAACAAAAAACTTTATTATTGATTTGCCAAAGTTTCATTGGTTTGGAGTGTACGCAAATAATAGCACTGAAACGATACTGTTTCTAGGAGTTCCCGTAAAAATCGAGTGTTTAATAGATAAGTTTAAGCCAATTATAATATTAGACAATTTTACTAACGACATTTTAGAAGATTGGAATGTACTATGCGATATATCTTTAGAAAAATCAACTCAAAAAATTAATAATGCAAAAGTGGACAAATATACTTGTGTAAGTTCAAAACATGATACGTTTGCTATGTTTATTGCATACAAAGATGAACTTTTTCGTATCTATACTTATAATTCGGATGAATTGCAATTACAATACGACAAATTCTTTGAAAGCGTAAGGTTAAAAGAGTGAGTTATCTCAATGATAGTAAATATATTAAAAATTTTGAATATGGAATTATTACAGTTGTTATCGGGTTTATTGGAGTTTTAATACTTTTTCTTGGTTTGTATATAATTAATAGCTTTATCATAATGATGATAGGTGCCATGATAATAATATTGGCAATAATATTTGGATTTATAATATTTTTTATGCATTCTATTTATTTGCAAAATGGATAAGAAAAGAGATAGTTTAAACAAATTAATCAACTCAAAAAATAAGTAATTATGAATTGAAAACGTATGATTGTGTTGGTAAAAATTTCAAAAATATATTATCGAAATATATAATATATGAAAAAATATATTTAAATATAGATTTATGTGCTGACATTTTCAAACCCCAATATGACAAATTCTTTGAAGGTGTGAGGTTAAAAAAGTAACCTTGTATGTATATTTTTAAATTTTCGAAAATACTAATTTATAAATATAGTCAATTATGCAAATTCAAATATTTTTTTGCATAAAAAATTAAAACTGTTTTATATGTAAAAATTGATTTTCTATATCTTTTTTAAAGATACATATTTTTATACAAATAAATCTTTTCTCGTATTTTTTAAATACTTAATGACTTTTACTATTTCATCAAATCCCATTTGTGCATTTTCATCATTTCCAAGAGTTTCGTCCATGCTGTCCAAATAAGCATCTATAGCCTCTTCGAGTTTCGTTTTTTTTACACCGGCAAAATATAAAGCCACATTCAGCATATCGGCAAGCTGTACAGACAGATCTTTTATCTCTTCTTGATAATCATCTGCTTCATAGTTTTCATAATTCATTTATTTCCCTCTTTTGATTTTATCAATTCTGTTATTTGGTTTTTTACTATATCGTACGAAAAACTGTCTTTGAAATTTGATAATGCGCCTCCGCTTGCATTTGGGTGTCCGCCGCCATTTGCAAGTTCAGCAGCGATTTTGCTTACGTCAACTTTGCCATTTGCTCTAAAGCTTACAGTTTTTCTTGATGTTACATCCATAAAAAAATCATAATCGCTGTTTGATGTTAAAAAATCATTTCCGATTGCAGAAGCACTGCCTATGTTGAAAGTTAAAATACCTTTATGACCTTTGTAAGATATGGTCATTTTATCTCTCATTTTATTTAACAATTTGACATTATATTTTGAAACAAGATTGCTCAAAGTATTGTTTTTGTCTGTTTTAAAGAAATTTTTTTTCATTGCATGTATGTTATCTTCAAGTAAGATATGAGGCTCTTTTTTATCAAAAAATTTGTAGCTTTGTTCTAAGAGCGAAAACATAAATTGCGTATTTGCTTCATCAAACATGATACGATTCAACTCTTTTGCATTTGCTATCATTCCAAGGCATACTTTGCCAAGTTCAAAATCACTGTCATCGCTTTGCCATATATCGACTGCATTTATGATATTTACAAGTTTTGATAAATTGTCATTTTTGCCATAAATCGAAGAAAAAAAGTCATATGTTATTTTTGTTGCACAGCGTTTAGTGTCCAAAAGATACCACGAGTTGCGCTCTTCCGTCTCTTGACCGCTCTGATGATGGTCAAATAGCATCAATTTTATATTTTTATTAAAACCGATTTTCTCTTCAAAATTTTTTGCCTGTTCTAAAGTAAGGTTTAAATCTGTTATCAATATGATATTTGATTTTGCATTAAGGATTTTTATATCTTCTAAAATTTTAGCATATCTTTCGTCCATCTCTTTGCCATAATTTGAGTTGTAAAATTTTACATTTTTAAAATAATTTTTTATAACAAATTGACAGCCATAACCGTCAAGGTCGGTGTGTGAGAGATGAAAAATATTGTATTTCAATGTGTATTCCTTAAAAATTTTAGAATGCGAAAAAAATTACTCTTTGACGATATCAGCTAATGTGATTGATTCCAAAAATTCATCTATTTTATTTTGAAAGCGGTTAAAAAATGGCCAGATTTTACAAAATTCAGCACGATTGTTTGGGCAGCTTGCGGCAGATGGAGCGCACTCAAAAATGACAGTCGGTTTTTTTTCAGCACACTCTATAATTTCTCTTATTGTGAGTTCATTGGGGTTTTTAGCCAAAATAAATCCTCCACGCGCACCTTTAAATGATTTTAAAACATCTTCTTTGGCTAAACATTGCAACACTTTTGCCAAAAAGCTTTTTGAGATACCAAGCTGTGTTGAGAGAGTATCAACGTCTTGAGGAGCATTTCTTTGGGCTATAATTATTAAAGAGAGCAGAGCATACTCGCTTGCTTTTGTAAATAACATAAACTTTCCTGTTTATTATTTTAAAACGTAATTCTACTAAACACTACCTCGTTTTTACATTAATTATGTTGTTTATATAAAAAATTTTTGAATATATTTTATGTTATTTTTGTATATCAGTAAAAAATCTTGAAAATTTTATCTATTTTTGTGTTTTTAGTGGTATAATTCACCTCCCCAAGTGAATTGGGTAATTTACCAGTCAGGAGGTCAGAGATGGCTTTGGATTCGGCAGCTCGCAAAGAGATTATTCAAAAATTTGCAAGAAAAGAGGGTGATACAGGTTCTCCCGAAGTACAAATAGCGCTTTTGACAAGCCGCATTGTATATTTGACGGAGCATTTGAAAGTTAATGTCAAAGATCATTCGTCTAGGTTAGGGCTTTTAAAGCTTGTTGGGCAGAGAAAACGTCTGCTTAAATATCTTAAAGCAAAAAATTATACTCAATATCAAGAAGTTATAAAGACTCTTGGAATAAGAGATAAATAATTTTCAGAAGTTTTGCATCAGCAAAACTTCCATCTATATTTTAATTCGCAATAATACAACTTCCATTATTTACTTCAATTAATATAAAAATATACATTCAAAAATTCAAACGGTATTTTCTATAATGAATATTTAGTCAATTAGACTAAACTTTCTTTATATTAATTAACTTATATCAAGACTTGACAAGAATACACTCAATGTTGTATAATTACAAGCAATTAACCTAAGAGAGTGCTAAAAGTGAAGGCAATATCTAA
>JAIROK010000002.1 GCA_031257555.1 Campylobacteraceae bacterium
GATACTTTTTATCTTCACTTAAAAGAGAGTGAGTTTAAGTTTAACAATACAGATGAAAATCTATATGCTATGATATTAAAGAATTTGGGAGAGAAAAGTTTTTAAAGGTTGGTTAGAGCCTTATTATTTATAATATTGCGATATAAAATTATGTCAAAATGTCACTGCTTGGTATTATTTGATGCTGCTGCATTTAAAATAATTTGTTGATATGTAATGTAAATAGTGTTGCTTTGTTTGACAGGAAATGTATATTTGGTTATTTTTTGATTGTATTTTATTTTCATGGTATATTATTTCTGTGACATTATAATATTATATAGTTTAAGTATTTATTTTAATTAATTATATATAATGATTTAAGTTTATAATGCAAATTTATTATTGGCAAAAAAGTTTAATCTATTGCAAGATTGATATACAAGATTATCGACCAAAAGATATATCAATTCCTGTATTTTTCAAAATGTAATTTGTCAAACTTGGACGAGGTTTTATAATGACACTTTCCGAACCATTTATGCTGTGATAAACCAAAGAATTTGTTTTTGTAGCATATAGCGATAACATTAGATTTTGAAGTATTGGCTCCGTAGACGGCATAAACCATGCATTGTTGCTGATGACGCTTATGTATTTTGGCTCATTTTCATATATGGCTTTTGAACTTCCCTCAAAACATACGGCACTTCGTATTTTTATATCATCTATCATAAAATCAGTAGTATTTGAAGCTTCCGTAAAATCATCAGCTCCATCAAAAAAGATATCATTTGTAATTGAAACTAAAAAATTAGGCAGAGGAATTTTTTCTGCAAACGGTACAAGTGTTACTTTATCGCCTCTTTTCATTTCGCCTTTATCAAAAAAGTATGCGGAGTTATAATATTTATTATTTTCATAAGCCAATCCTCCGGCAATAATAGCAATATCTTTTGAGTATTCCAAAAGTTTCTCAACAATAATTTCATTTTTATTTAGATAAAGGGCAAATGCTGTTTCAGGCAGTATGATGAGTCTTTTTTTGTTTTTTATTGCTTTTTCTATCATATCAAAATTATTTTTGATACTTTTTATAATATTTTCATTTTCCCATTTGTTGTTTTGTGGTATCTTCGTGTGAACAAGTTCGATGTCAATATTTGGCTCTTTAGGTAATGGATTGTTTGAAAAATCAATAGATGCTACGAGCAAGAATAAGGCAATTATTTTGAGTCCTTTTATTTTACTCTTGAAAGTCAGTATAGCAGCCATCAAAAAACCCGCATGCAAAGGCGTTAAACCAAAAGGCGTATAGTATAGTATCAGCTCAAAATTAAACCAATTAAAACCAAAAGGAGCTGTTTGCGAAAACAGAAGAAGGAGAAAAGCTTTTAAATATTGTGATTCTGTTATAAGTGCCGGGATTAAAAAAAGCACTCCGTATATAATAGCTATAAAAAGTATTACTATAGGTATCATCCAATAGAGTTCGCCATAATATCTGAAACTAAACGATATCCAATAAAACCAAAATATACCTATAAAAAAACCTGTTAAAAAATATCCTAATTTTCCTGATTTCAAAAGAAGCCAAAAGCCTGCCAATGCAAAAAATGAATGTATTGCATAATTAGTAATACCAAAAAGTGCAAGGTATATAAAAGCAGATAAGCATGCTGCTGTGACAAAGGCTTTTATTATAATAAAAGTGATAAAATACTTACTTAAATTTTTTTCATTAAAGGACTTGTATGCAAGAGGGAAATTTTTTAACTTCACTATTACCCCTTATCGTATTAATTGCAATTTTTTACTTTCTTATTATTCTGCCTCAACAGCGCCAGGCTAAAGCTCACAGAGTAATGCTCTCAGAGCTGAAAAAAGGCGACAAAGTTATTACAAGTGGCGGACTTGTCGGCGAAGTAACAAGTGTTGACGATAATTTTATCAAAATTAAACTTAACGATGATGTAATTGTTAAAATAGTTAAAGAGCATATTGCAAAGAGGTTAGATGAAAAATAGAGGTTTAAATTATCGTTTGACAATATTTATTATTGCAACGATTTTTGGCATATTTTTCTCAATACCGACATTCAAACCATCTACGGCTTTGGAAGGCGAAGTTGTAGATGGTAAAGTTTTGACACTTAGTCAAACCGGTGTTGTTGCAAATGAACGTAAATTAACATTTTTTGAGCGTATTTTACTAAGTATAGATAAAGCGCCTAAGGTTGCTATGGGGCTTGATTTACAAGGCGGATTGTATATGCTGCTTGGTGTGCAAATAGATGAGGCTGTCGGTTCAAAAATGAAATCTATAGCTTCTGGCATCAAGTATAATACAGATGTTAACGGTATTATGATCAGCTCTTTCAAAATAGGTAATGACAAAATAACTTTGGAGCTTTTGGATCCTTCAAAAGAGGCATCTTTAGATGAGTTTATTCAAGAAACAAAAGGTGTTATTATAGATAAACAAGGATTAAACTACACAATAACTCTAAGCGATGCTGAAAAAGAGAGTGTAAAAAGTATGGCTGTTTTGCAGGCTGTAGAGACTATACGAAACAGGCTTGATCAATTCGGACTCGCCGAACCTACTGTAGCAAAACAGGGAGAAGAACATATTTTAGTCGAGATTCCCGGTATAAAGACGCAAGATGAGGAGCAAAGAGCGCGTGAGCTTATAGCAAAAGCTGCTCATTTGCAGTTAATGGCTGTAGATGAAGATAGAAACGACAAAGCCAATTTTATAACTGAAGAAGAGGCGGCTTTGTATGGTGATATAGTGTTAAAAGACTATAGAGACCCATATAAAAGGTATCTTGTAAAATCAGTCCCGATATTAGACGGTTCTATGCTTACGGATGCCGGAGTTGCATTTGATCAAAACAACAGACCTATGATTACATTTTCGTTAAATTCTCAAGGCGCTAGAATATTTGGAGATTTTACAGGCAAAAATAAAGGTAAGAGACTTGCCATAGTCTTGGATAATGTTATTTATTCTGCTCCAAATATCATTGATAGAATAGGTGGCGGAAGCGGACAAATAACAGGTGCTTTTACGATAGATGAAGCAAATGATGTAGCTATTGCTTTAAGAAGCGGAGCTTTACTTGCTCCTGTTACAATGTTGGAAAAACGAAGCGTGGGACCATCTTTGGGAGCTGATAGCGTAAAGGCAAGCTTGATAGCGCTTATAAGTGGATTTGCTGCAGTCGTTGTGTTTATGTGTTTTTATTATAGAGTTGCCGGAGTTATAGCGTGTATCGCTCTTGTAAGTAATTTGCTCATATTAATTGGGCTTATTGCACTTTTTGGTGCTACTTTGACGTTGCCCGGAATGGCTGGTATCATTTTAACGGTTGGTATGGGAATAGATGCTAATGTTATTATAAATGAGCGTATAAGAGAGTTGTTGCGCATGGGCAACAGTATAAGAAATGCTATAGAAAAAGGATATCAAAATGCTTTTACGGCTATTTTGGATTCAAATCTTACAACTATCATAGTAGCTTTAGTCTTGTATGTTTATGGCACAGGTCCTGTAAAAGGGTTTGCTATAACATTGAGCTTTGGTGTATTCATATCGATGCTTACGGCTATTTTAGGCACAAGAGGCATATATGAAGCTATCGTAAATAAAATAGAAAAGAGTAAAAATCTTACATTATGGTTTGGTATGGACAGAAAGGGCAGTTATGGAAATATTTAATCAATCAAAAATATATAAATTCATGGAATTTAGCACAATCATGATTATTATATCTGCTATTTTTTGTGTTGCTACCATTATTGCATTAAGCGTTAAAGGTCTGAATTATGGTATAGATTTTGCCGGTGGTACGGTAGCGCAAGTTAAATATAATGGCGATGCCCCTATAGATTTGATACGTGAAAATATAGCTAAAGAACCTTTTTTTAAAGGAGCGAGCGTTACGGAGTTTGGCGGTAAAGACGAGGTAACTATAAGATTTTCAGGCAGTATGGAGACTGTCGGAGAAGATGTAGGCGATAAAATAAAAGCTGCACTCGAAGGAACCGGAGAGTTTGAGCTAAGACAAGTCGGCATGGTGGGACCAAAAGTCGGAGATGAACTTCGCAAAAAAGGAATTATGGCGATTAGTTTTTCTCTCATTGCTATTTTGGCTTATATAGCTTTTAGATTTGAGTGGCGTTTTGGAATAGCAGCTATTATATCTGAATTTCACGATGTCATAATCATAATAGGCATTATATCTTTGCTACAAATAGATGTTAATTTGGAAATTTTAGCTGCGGTATTGACACTGGTTGCATACTCTATTAACGATACTATTGTAATTTTTGACAGGATTCGTGATGAACTTAAGACGTCAAAAAGCAATAGTCTTTTTAATATCATAAATATTTCTGTTTCAAAAACTCTATCGCGTACAACACTTACTTCACTTACTACGATATTTGTTGTTTTAGCTCTTTTGATATTTGGTGGAGAGTCCATATATGGATTTTCTTTGGTACTTACGATAGGTATCATCATAGGAACTTACAGTTCCATTTTTATAGCTGCTCCTTTTTTAAAATGGCTCAAATTTGATGTAAGCGCATATAAAGCCAACATAGCGAAAAAAGAGAAAGAGAAGATAGAAAGAGCCAAGATGCGTGCTCAATATGAGCGCGGCGCTGTTTAAGGAGTAAATGATGGATTGGGGTAAGGTTATTTATATATTTTTTGCTTTAATGAGCTTAACTACGACAGCCGGATTTTTATATGAGCACAATGAATTTGCACTTTTTGTAGCTGCAAGCATCAACGTGATTTCTACATTTTTAAAAATCGGTATAAAAAATATGCTTTCAGCAGAGCTGTTTGCAAGCTCTTTAGTGGCTGATTTGCATCTTGTTCCAGCATTTATAATACTTGAAACATCAAATAATATTAATGTTGTGATTGCTCTTGCAATAGGCGCGATAATAGCAAATCTATTTTCGTTGATATTGGTATTGGTAGAATCATCAAAAGCAGGAGATGAGTTCTGATGGAGTATAAAGCTTTTGAAGTTGAAAAAAAGTGGCAGGCAAAATGGAATGAAACAGAAGCTTTTGAGCCATTTGATGATTTGACAAAACCCAAAAAATATATCTTAAGCATGTTTCCTTATCCAAGCGGACGCATACATATGGGACACGTGAGAAACTATAGCATAGGTGATGCTATAGCAAGGCACTACAGGAAAAAAGGTTTTAATGTTTTACATCCTATAGGATGGGACTCTTTTGGCATGCCCGCTGAAAATGCAGCTATAAAACATGGAATTCACCCAAAAAATTGGACATATGAAAATATCGATTATATGAGAAAAGAGTTACGCTCTTTGGGACTTTCATTTTCAAAAACGCGCGAATTTGCAACGAGTGACCCTATATACACAAAACACGAGCAAGAGATTTTTATAGATATGTATGAAAAAGCTCTTGTGTATAGAAAGAAAGCTCTCCTTAATTGGTGCGATAATTGTAAAACAGTGCTGGCTAATGAGCAGGTAGAAGAGGGCAGATGCTGGAGATGCTCTAATGAAGTTACGCAAAAAGAGATGAGTGGATACTATCTTAAAATATCTCAATATGCAAAAGAGCTTTTAGACTCAATGCCTGAATTAAAAAATGGTTGGCCAAATCAAGTTTTAGTACAGCAAGAAAATTGGATAGGTCAAAGTGAAGGGTTAGAATTTGAGTTTAGATTGAGCGAAAAATCTATTAAAAAACTTAATAATAAATTTGAAAAATATACCGTTTTTACAACAAGGGCAGATACGATTTACGGTGTTACATATTCTGCTTTAGCGCCTGAACATCCTATAGTAAAAGAGCTTTTGGAAAGAGACCTTTTGGGTAAACAGAGTGCTGAAAAAATTAAAGAGATGCAAAAATTAAGTTCCCGCGACAAGCAAATAGTCCAAAAAGAGGGAGTATATCTTGGCATAGATGTTATTCACCCGCTTACAAAAAAAGAGATTCCTGTTTGGGCAGCAAATTTTGTTTTGCTTGAGTATGGTGGCGGGGCTGTCATGGCAGTTCCTGCGCATGATGTGAGAGATCATGAGTTTGCTCTTAAATTTAATTTGCCTATAGTTCAAAGCGTACAGCCAAAGCATGGTGAATACAGTATTCAAGAGGCTATGTGCGAAGATGGATTTTTGATAGATTCGGATAGATTTGCAGGTCTTGAATCCTCAAAAGCAAGAGAAGAGATAATAAAATATTTTGAGCAAAGCAGTTTAGGCAAAAAGGTAATTAATTATAAAATAAGAGATTGGGGTATAAGCCGTCAAAGGTATTGGGGTGCGCCGATACCGATTGTACATTGTAAAAAATGCGGTGCAGTTACGGAAAAAAAAGAAAATTTACCTATAACTCTTCCGGATGATGCGGAGATTACGGGTGAGGGAAATCCTTTAGACAGGCATCCGACATGGAAATTTACAAAATGTCCCAAATGTGGTGCTGATGCAGAGCGCGAGACAGACACAATGGATACATTTATACAGTCAAGCTGGTATTTTTTGAGATATACGACTGCTCCAAATTTATGGAAAGATGTTCCATTTGATAAAGACAGCGTCAAATATTGGATGAGTGTCGATCAGTACATAGGCGGTATAGAACATGCCATTTTGCATCTTTTGTATGCTAGATTTTTTACAAAAGTTTTGAGAGATTTGGGGTATATAGATAAAGATATCAATGAACCTTTTTCAAATCTACTGACACAAGGCATGGTGTTAAAAGATGGCGCTAAAATGAGTAAATCCAAGGGAAACACGGTTGATACGGATAGCATTATAGAAAAATACGGTGCGGATACGGCAAGGCTTTTTATTTTGTTCGCTGCTCCTCCTCAAAAAGAGCTTGAATGGAATGATAGTGCGGTTGACGGAGTATTTAGATTTATTAAACGTTTGATAGATAGAAGCGATAATGTTTTAGCGTGTGAGAGTCTGCCCGAAATTAATCACAAAGCACTTAGCAAAGAGTCGCAGTATGCTAGAAAAAAAGTATACGAAGCGGTAAAAAAATCAATCGATGTATTTGGGAACGGTGCATATGCTTTCAATACGCTTATCGCATCTTCCATGGAAGCTTTTAATGCCTTGAGTGCACAAGATGATAAGAGGGTTTGGACGGAGGGGTATTATATACTTTTGGATATATTAGAGCCGATAATACCGCATATAACAAGCGAACTTAGTGAAAAATATTTTAAATGCAAAAATTTTACGCAAGATATCAAGTTAGACGAGAGTGTATTTGAATCCGAAACTATGGTTTTGGCTGTTACGGTAAACGGTAAACGCAGAGGTGAGTTTGAAGTAAACACAGATGCAAGTGAAAGCGAAATAATAAAAGCAGGCAAAAGTGCTGTTTCCAAATGGCTTGAGGGTTCTGATATCAAAAAAGAGATTTATGTCAATAAAAAACTTGTAAATTTGGTAATTGCATGAAAAAAGCAGTTATTTTTATTTTGTCATTATTTTTACTGATAGGCTGCGGTTATAAACCAAGTGCGTATTTTGCCAAGAATGTTTTGGGTAAAAAAGTTTATATACATGTAACTATGAGCAGAGAAGATCCGCAAAATACAGTATCGATAAAAGATGCGGTATCAAGCGCATTTATAGATAAATTTGGTTCGCAAATCGTCACCAAAGAGTTTGCGGATACACAGCTTTTTGTTACATTGCAGTCTGTAAATTTTAGACCGTTGGTTTATGATAAAAACGGTTACGTTATATCATATAAAGCTACGGCAAAATTGCAGATAGATTATAATCTTTTTTCAGGCGAAAAAGGGACGGTAATTACAAGCGGAGATTACGACTTTCCGATTGCCGCTGATAGCATTATTTCGGATACAAAAAGATTTGAAGCCATAAAGTATGCTTCTGAAGATGCCATTGATGAATTTACTGCATCTATTACCCTAAAGGGGTTGCAGTATGACGGCAACAAATGAGTCTTAAAAAATACTTGTCAAGCAAACCACTCTATTATGAGCATATAGATTATAATAGAATGCCGAATGTATTTAAAAACATATCAGATAATTTTAGGTTTCCTAAAGTTATACATATGGCAGGTACAAATGGTAAAGGCTCTACGGGCAGGTATATCGCAAAGATGCTGGAGGTTGAAGGTTTTAGAGTAGGGCATTATACATCGCCTCATATTTTGGAGTTTAACGAGCGCATTTATAAAAATGGTAAAAATATTTTAGATGATGAATTGGAAGTTTTGCATATAAGGCTTTTGGAGATTTTGAAAGATTACGAAAAAGAACTTTCATATTTTGAGTATACTACACTTTTGGCATTTTTGTATTTTGAAGATTGTGATTATGTGGTATTAGAAGCTGGAGTTGGAGGAGAGTTTGATGCGACAAATGTTGCTCCGAAAATTCTGTCTGTCATAACGCCAATCTCGATCGACCATCAAAATCTTCTTGGAAATTCTATAAAAGAGATAGCTTTTACAAAGCTTCAAAGCGTGAACAATAAAGCTGTGATAGCTTACCAAAAACATGAAGAAGTTATGGAGGTAATAAAACAAAGAGAGGCTGTTTGCGGGTTTGAGTTTTTATATGTGGATAAAGATGAGATAGATGATGGTATCGAAAAGTATGTTCAAAAATTTTCTTTACCTTGGTTTTTAAAGCAAAATCTCTTAACAGCTTTTCAAGCAGTGAAATCTTTGGGTGTATCTCCTGATTTGTCAAAGCTGCAAGCTTTGGATTTGCGCGGAAGATGCGAGAAAATTGCTCCTAATATCACTTTAGATGTGGGTCACAATATAGATGCGGCAAAAGCGTTAGTTGAACATTTTGGAAACAAAAAAGTTGTTTTGGTTTACAACTCTTATAAAGATAAAGATTATATAGAGGTGTTAAATATTTTGAAGTTTATCATAAAACGTGTGGAGTTAATAGATATGGTAAATACTGCGAGGCAGAGTGCAGAACGGCAGATAAAAGAGCTGCTTGATTCTTTTGATGTAGAGTATAAAGATTATGAAGGTATTAATGGAAATGACGAATATTTAGCATTCGGTTCATTTGGCGTTGCCGAGAGCTTTTTAAAGAGTTTGAATGAAAAATAAATTTACTATAACGATTTCGGACATAAGAGGTTCAAGGCACTATACGCTAAATCAGATTATCAAAAAAGTTATAATGTATATTTTTCTTTCCATTTTCTTTTTGATTGTATCGGGAGCTATATATATAGCTTTTTTAAATAACGAAGTTGAAGAACTTGTCGGCAAAAAAGATGGATTGCAAAGAGATTTGGATGAACAAATAGCGTATTATCAAGTCATACAAAATAAAATAGAGGATATCGAAACTATCATAGGTATTACTCCTGAAGATAACAATACAAATTATGATACAAGACTTGAAAGTATCAATTTGACTACCATACAACAATCTATTTTGCTGCAGCTTTTGCCAAATGGCGAGGTGATAAATCATAAGGGAATTTCTGCCGGTTTTGGCACAAGAGACCATCCGATTTATGAAAGGACGGAGTTTCATAGAGGTATTGATTTTAGAGCGCCGCTTAAAACTCCTATTTATGCCCCGGCAGCAGGTATAGTTGAGTTTGCAGGAATGCAAGACAGCTCCGGTTACGGATCACTTGTGATAATAAATCACGGTTTTGGTTTTAGGACTTACTATGCGCATTTAGACAGTACAATGGTGACAAAATACGGAAAGTTTGTCAAAAAAGGAGAGCATATAGCAAACTCGGGAAATACAGGACTTTCTACGGGTCCGCATTTGCATTATGAGGTACGATTTTTAGGGCGACCTTTAAATCCTATGAATTTTATCAATTGGAACAATAATAATTTTTCTGAAATTTTTGAGAAGGAGAAGAGTGTACAATGGGAATCTTTGTTAGAAATGGCGAGCATGTTATTAACAAGCAGACAGAATCAACAATAATAGCAAACGGTGCTAAAATTGAAGGAGTGTTTGAGCTTTCTACATATTTTTATGTGGACGGAGTAGTTTTAGGCAAAGTATATTCAACAAATACTATAGTTATAGGCAGGCGGGGATTGATTAAAGGTGAAGTCGAAGCCCCGAAGATGATAATAAACGGCAGGTTCGAAGGTAAAGCTGTGTGTGATAGCATAGAGATATTAGAAGGCGGCGAACTTTTGGGTGCTATATATATAAATGAGATTGTAATTGAACAAAAAGCGCATTTTGAAGGTGAGAGTCATATGAAAAATTCAATGCCGCAATCTTTAATCGCCGTAGAAGAAACAGAGGACAGAGAATAATAATTGCAAGCGGCTGTTTATGAATATCTAATAAGCGGAGGTGATGCTGAACTTGTCATCTGCAAAGATGACAAGGAGGCTTTCACGCTCTTTAATGCTGTTGCGTTGACCAATAAAAAGGCATTTGTGCTGCCTGATTTCAGAGCTGCTTTTGGCGATGATTTGAGATCCTATAGAAGTGAGCTTTTAGAATTAGTTAATACTTTAAGAGAGTATTATAATGAAAAATCATCAAAAAAGATATTAATTTCCCCGATAAGAACACTCATACATTCTCTTCCAAGTTCCAATCTTTTTAAAAGTATCACTATAGATTTTGGTAAAACTATAAATATTCAAGAGCTGAAAGATAAGTTTTTGCATTGGGGATATAGTTTTGTTGATATAGTAGAAGACAAAGGCGAAGTTTCTTTTAGGGGCGATATCGTAGATATATATCCTATAAATTTTGAAAATCCGGTTAGGATTTCCTTTTTTGATGACCAAGTGGAGAGCATCAGAGAGTTTTCATGTGAAAATCAAAAAAGCCAAAAGGAGGAGTTGGATAGTGTAGTTATAACTCCTGCGCTTTTTGCGTTAGACAATAAAACTTATGAAACTATGAATAAAAGTATCAAGCGGCTAAACAGTGACAGCATAGCCCAAGATATAGAATCTTTGGGATTTTGGACGCTTGGCAATAACACGCAGGATTATTTAAAGACAAAAAAAGCTGTCTATGCTTTCAAGATGCAAGAGGAAATAGATGAAGTTGGGGCATTTTACGAACATGCGGATAAAAACTTATTAGAGTCTATTCCTGTTATTCCGGAGCCTTTGGTTTTTAAAGATTTGCAGATTACAACGTTAAAATCTTTTTTGGAATTTCATAAAGAGCAAAAAATCACTATTTTGGCAAAAAGTGAAACGCTTGTTAGACAAAATGGTATCGAAATAGGCGGTAATATATCATTTACTCAAAGCCCTTTGATTGTAAATCTTACAAGCCATAAAGAGATAATCATATCATTAAACAAGCAACTTCCAAAAAGGCGTAAAAGACATTCGTCTATTATACTGGATGAGCTTAAAATAGGTGATTATGTAGTACATGAAAATTATGGTATAGGCATTTTCAAAGGACTCCAAAATACCACTATTTTGGGTGCCAAAAAAGATTTTATCGTTATCGAGTATCAAGGAGACGATAAGCTTTTATTGCCGGTTGAAAATCTAAATGTTATAGATAGATATATAGCTGACAGCGGTACCATAGCTGTAGTTGATAAGCTTGGCAAAGGAAGCTTTTTAAAATTAAAAGAAAAGACAAGGATTAAACTTTTTGAGATAGCTCAAGAGATTATCAGTATAGCGGCAAAAAGAGAACTCATAGAGGGTTTCAAGATAGATAGTGCAAATGCACCGCTGGAAGAGTTTTGGCAAAATGCCGGATTTACTTATACAAGTGATCAGAAAAAAAGTGTTGATAGTATACTGCAGGATTTAAACTCGGGCAAGGTTATGGATAGACTTCTTAGCGGCGATGTGGGTTTTGGGAAAACAGAAGTTGCCATGAATGCAATTTTATGTGCGGTAAAAGAGAATTTTCAATCCCTATTTATCGTACCTACAACCCTTCTTTGCATGCAGCATTATAAAAGTCTTGTTAAAAGATTTGAGAATTTTAATATAAAAATAGCAAAATTAGATAGATTTACTGCGCCAAAAGAGAAAAGCAAGATATTAAGGGAGTTAAAAGAGGGCAAGATTGATGTGTGTGTAGGAACTCATGCGCTTTTGGGTGTGCATTGTGCAAATCTTGCTTTGGTAGTAATAGATGAAGAGCATAAATTTGGCGTAAAACAAAAAGAGAGATTGAAAAATTTGCGGGAAAATATACATATACTTTCCATGAGCGCTACTCCAATCCCAAGAAGCCTAAATATGGCATTAAGTTCCATAAAACAGTATTCACAGATTTTGACTCCGCCAAATGAGAGAGAAGATATAAGAAGTTTTGTAAAAGAGTATGATGAGAAAATCATAAAAGAGGTAATTTCAAGAGAACTTCGTCGGGGCGGACAAATCTTTTATATACATAATAAAATAGCCACTATAGAGCTTAAAGCCAAAGAGTTAAAAAAGATATTGCCCAATATCAAGATATTGATTTTGCATTCACATGTTAGTGAAAACATAGCAGAAGAAGAGATGATAAGATTTGAAAACAAAGAGTATGATGTTTTACTCTCAACTTCCATAATAGAATCAGGCATTCATCTGCCAAATGTAAACTCCATTATTATTGAATCAGCAGATAATTTTGGTATTGCTGATTTGCATCAATTGCGAGGACGTGTCGGACGCGGAAAAAATCAGGGCTTTTGTTATTTTCTGGTAAAAAGCAAAGAGGCTTTAAAAGAAGATAGCAGAAAACGGCTTATGGCGCTTGAATCAAATTCATTTTTGGGAAGCGGTTCGGTACTTGCTTATCATGATTTGGAAATTAGAGGTGGGGGCAATCTGATAGGAGAAGCACAAAGCGGACACATAAAACATATAGGCTATTCTTTGTATCTTAGAATGTTAGAAGAGACGATAAACGAACTTTTAAATAAAACTCCTGTTAAAAATACAGATGTTGAGATAAAACTTAGCATAAGCGCATTTATCAGCGCGGACTTGATCGGTGAGGATAGATTGCGTTTGGAACTTTACAGAAGACTTAGCAAGTGTACAAGTGTAAATGAAGTGTATGAAATAGAAGAGGAGATTGAGGATAGATTTGGCAAACCGGACATTTCTACATCGCAATTTTTATCTCTCATCATAATAAAAATTTTAGCTTCAAATTTGAAAATCAAAAATATCTCAAACTATAAAGACAATATCGCTGTCACATATGAAGATGAGCAAAAAGTTTATCTAAAATCCGCAAGTTTTGATGACGATGATATTATATCCGCTGTACTTTTGCACTTAAGAGAGAAAAATAAAAAGATTTAAAATAGTTTAACTTAATAAATTATTATATATAAATAAGTTTGTTGAGTAATAAGGCATTATGTGCTATAGTTGATTTTTATCCATTTTATAAATATTTGCAAATAAGGAGTGCATCATGATAGATTGGGGGACTACAAAAGCAGCCATTTATAGAGCAAAGAAAGATGCTCTAAAGCCTGTATTTGAGATAGATACGGTGACATTTGATGATTTATTAAATATAGACGAACAAAAAAGTGCTCTTTTTGAAAATACCAAAAGATTTATCGATGGCAAATCAGCCTCTCACGCACTCCTTTGGGGGTCAAGAGGGACAGGTAAATCATCTTTGGTCAAAGCTGTTTTAAATCATTTTTTTGATGATGGTTTGAGACTTATCGAGTTTTTTAAAGAGGATTTGCAAGCATTAACAGATATAAGTGATGAGATAAGGTTTTTACCTTATAAATTTATAATATTTTGTGATGATATCTCTTTTGAGGCGGGGGATTCCAGTTATAAAGCGTTAAAAAGTGTCATTGAAGGTTCCATAGAGCTTCCACCCAAAAATGTTTTGGTTTATGCCACCTCAAACAGAAGACATTTGATTCCTGAATTTCATACCGATAATGAAGGAACGAAAATAGCGCATGGAGAGATTCATTACTCGGATAATGTTGAGGAGAAGATTTCTCTTTCGGATAGATTTGGGCTTTGGCTCTCATTTTATCAAGGTACTTTTGATGAGTATTTGAAGATAATAGACAAACTCTTCTCATCTTTTAGTGATGAAAAGAGAGCTTTAGTGCATGAAGAAGCTAAACGCTTTGCCTCTCTTAGGGCTTCAAGGAGCGGACGAACTGCAAAGCAATTTTATGCCCTTTATCATGATAAGTTTTAAGGATATAAATGAAGATAGGTTTTATAGGAGACGTGGTAGGTAAACCGGGGCGCGATATGATAAATTCTCATTTAAAAGCTTTAAGAGAAGAATTTGAAGTGGATTTTGTCATAGCAAATACTGAAAATGCTTCGCATGGCTTTGGTCTAAGCATTAAAAATGCAAATGAGCTTTTTGGTATGGGTATAGATGTGATGACAGGCGGCAATCACACTTGGGACAGGAAAGAGATAGTTGAAATTTTGAATGTTTTGCCGATTTTGCGTCCGTATAATTTACCTTTAAGTGTTGCCGGTCGCGGCGCCATAACAGTTGATATAAACGGTAGAAAACTTGGCATTATAAATCTCATGGGGCATTTCTCAATGCCCATGTGTGACAATCCGTTCATCAAAGCCAAAGAGGCTGTGGCATTTGTGAAAGAGCAGGGTGCAGAAGCAGTATTTATAGATTTTCATGCCGAATCTACAAGTGAAAAAGCAGCTTTGTTTGCCATGCTAAAAGGAGAGATTTCAGCTCTCATAGGAACCCATACGCATGTTGGAACAGATGACTCGAAGATAGATAAAGGCACATTTTTTTTAAGCGATATAGGTCTTAGCGGATGCAGAGATGGTGTGATAGGAGTAGATAAAGAAGCGCCTTTAAATAGATTTTTGACAGGACTCCCTTTTGCTTTTGAAATCCCAAAAAGCTGTAAAAAAATCTTCCAAATGGCTGTTTTTGAGATAGAGGGCAAAAACTGTGTTGATGCTTTTAAGATAAAGATTTATGATGACAAACCAAGAGAGATAACAAGAGCGCTTCATGAATAGTTTTGATTTGCTTGTCTCATTAAAGCATGCAGGGTATTTGAGAGATGGCTGTGAGAAGATGTGGTGGCCGAATGCAGGAAGTTTTGAAGTAGTAGCAGGAAGTGTGCTTACACAGCAGACAAAGTGGGATAACGTAGAGATTTCATTGACAAATCTCAAAAAACACTCCCTGCTCTCTTTGGAGGCTTTATCTGAAGCAGATGAATATTTACTAAGAGCTCTTATGCAAAAATGTGGTTTTAGCGGGCAAAAAGCATCAAGGTTGATAATGCTTTCGAAAAATATCATAAATGATTTTGAAGATTTTGAAACTTTTCAAAAAGAGGTCGGCAAAGAGTGGCTTTTGGCTCAAAAAGGTTTGGGACATGAGAGTGCAGACGCCATCTTGTGCTATGCTTGTTTAAAACCCGTCATGGTAATAGACAGCTACACAAACAGACTTTTGAAAAGTTACGGATATGAGTTCGAAAGATATGAGGATATTCAAGAGTGGTTTTATGATGGCATTTTAAGTTCATGGGATAAGACGATGCAACTTTATGATGATGATATAGATGAAACAACTCTGTGGGCAAGATATCATGGCAAAATAGTTGAATTTTGCAAAGAAAATCTAAGAGGCAAAAACAGTATTTTAAATATTTTGGATATATAGCTTGATTGTTTAAAAGGATTTATGATGAAAAAAACAGTTATTTTATCAATAGCTTTAATATTATCTTTTGGCGGCTGTGGTAATAAAAAAGATTCTAATACCGATATCTCTAAAAATATAACAAATCCTCCAGTTATTACACCAACTCCCGAATATAGCTGCGAAGGAGGAGATACAGTAAATGGTTTTACACTTCCTGCTTGTCCTGATCAAAAACTAAACGATTCAACTCTTCTTGGCATAGACGCAAACGATAACGGCGTAAGAGATGATGTTGAAAGATGGCTCATCATAAGATATAAAGACCACCATAAGATAGTTACGGAGATAGGGTTTCAAGCAGACAGAGCACGTCGATTTATGTTTGTAAATCCTGATAAGCCTGAAGAGGCAAGACAGCTTATCAATGGAGCGCAAAGTTGCAATAGCTATTTTGAACATTATGCAGATTTATACAATGAACCCATCTTGATTGATCATGATATCATAACTTCTACCGCTTATAAAACAATTCAATTAAACACAGAACAAAGAATAAAAGCATATCTGGATTACGATAGAAAGCTATCGGGTGGGGTATATAAACTTCCTCACATAGACGAAAAAAAAGCTTTCTGCGACTTTGATGTTGACGCTCTTTTAAAGGAAACAAGATGAAAAAATTATTCTTAATTTTAACATTTTTATTTATTCCTTTTTATTTAAATGCTCAAACTATAGTAATTGATGAACGTATAAATGATATATACTTCGCTAACGGAATAATGAATACGGAAGAAGATGCTTGGAAGTCGTCAAGTTTATTAGAAAAAGCTACTCTCAAAGACATCTACAACGGTGATATTGTCTCCATGAAGCGCGAAACTGACTTCAAACTTCTTTACAATCACACTTATGGTTTATACGCAGATAAACTCGAAGCTTTCAATCAAAAGAAAGCAGAACATAAATATTTTTGGATAGTTATGGAGGCTTTTATATCCATAGCAGGTAAAACAACAAAAGCAAGTATATTTACAGATGCTGCAAAAGATGAGATAGCCGATATGATAGCCCAAGAGGTATTAAATGCATTAAAAGAGGGAGTTATCACATATGGTTTAGAAATAATAGACCAGGAACAACTCAAAAATGTTATAAGCGCATTAGAAAAGAATTATTTAAAAGATAAAACAGCAGCAAGTTTGTGGAGTGCGATCAGCGCAGCAAGCGATATACTGCAAAATATGGATTTAAATAAACAGTTTGACGCTCTTACAGCAAGTATCTCATCAGGTTATCAAGCTATCATTGTAGCTCACTCTGAAGGAAATTTCTTTGCTAATGATTTGGATGAAAAACTAAATAGAGATGGCAAATCATGGATGAAGCAATACATCAAAGCCATATCAATATCAAATCCGGCAAATAAAATTCCATTTGGAGGTTCTCATATAACTTATGACAATGACCCGATCACGATATGGCTTGATAGAGCAGAGCCAAGCATTCCAAATCCTTTGCGCTATAGAAAGTTTTACTCACAATACAATTATAACGGAACTTTATCGGACGAGGATGTTTTGGATATTATAAAAAGTATCTATTCCATGTCTATGCCTGAAGAGTGTGCTGTTGTACTTGGATTTTACTTTGAAGAGGATATATCATCTTCGTGTTACAACAATGCCGGCATAGCATTATTTGATATAGCAAATGCAAAATTCAATACCTTTGAGTACTATATGCAAGAACAATTTGTGTCAGATATCGGAACCGTACACAAAAATCCTTCAAGGGAATATATAACCAATTTTTTGTCCAAAAGTATAACCGCATTTAGGACAGCGCCTTCACAATGGAAACTTAAAAAGAAAAACAATAATTGTCCGGCAAGCTGCAGCGATAAAAAAAGAGAAATAGAGCATAAATACAGCAAAGCAGTCAATGATATGATATCTGCTTCACAGCTTAAAGTTTATCCATTTTCCGAAAGTGGAAAATTATATCCGTTAGAGGGTTGGTATGCAGGCGATTTCATAGTGAGTTCAGATAATGATTATGCAAAAGCTTTTAGTATAGAAGGTGGAGTTGTTGTCATGGGCAACATAACGGAGAGTAAGGGCATTTGCTATGAGTTAAAAACTATCGAAAATGATAAACCTGCAAAGCTTTTGGGAACAATCAAAAAAGATGAAGCTCAAAAGCCAACAGAACCGACAAGCGGCTATGTGGAAGTCAGTCTTAGCTGGACAAATGCTGATATCGATATGGACTTGAAAGTTAGTTTTCCGGGTGTACATGATATACAAGATGAGTGCCAACTTATGGAGCATTTTTACACTTTAGACGACAGAGATGTAACTCCAGGACTTTATCCGATATATATTACTTATGAGGCAAATACGACTTTAAACACATCGGTAAAAGAGATGCAAGATATCGTAGTAACCATCAAAGTTCCGGGAGCTACGGAAGCGAGGACTGTAAACCTTAAAACTATAGATTCTTCCAGTCATATAGCAGATATAAAGGTCGAAGAGAGAAAGGTAGAGGTTGTCTTAAGAGACAATTTTCAAAAGAGCAGCACGGTTTTGTATTATCGTCCTGTAAGCGAATATAGTGTAAGCGGAAATGCAGGTTACAGCGGAGGATATAACAGTACACTCAGTAGCAGCGGAAGCTGGACATCTACATATGTTTCGCCTCCGATTAAAGATTATATTTACTCTATCATTTGGCATATATCACAAGCATTGCTTGGACCATTGAGCGGAGCAAATATCAATGTTTATGCGCTTGAAGATTATAACTTGATTACAAATAAAGGTTCAAATCCTGTATATTCGGGTATTTCTTCATATGGTTCATCTATATATACGGCGGGCGTTATAAATGTGCCAAGAGAGATAACGGACTCTTTAGACGACGATAAGCTTTACATTATCGAAGCAAAAGGCGGAATGGATATAGATGTGAACGACGATAAAGTATTTGACGCAAATCCTGTTGTCAATACTGGAACGATAAGAGCCGTAACAAGCGGGAGTGCGCTTAAAAACATAGGATTTAAACTAAATATCTTAACGGAGATGGCATATCAAATCTCTAAAGAGCATTATGACAAGAACGATATTTCAAGATTTATAAATAAAAGCGACGAAGCGGTAAAGTGCCTTTTAAACAGCGATATAAACCTCGATAATGTCACAAATACTATAGACGCTTTATACTTTACGCCTTACAGCGATATGGATAAATTGTATAGAAATTATCGCAGCGAATTTATGCCTATTATAAATAAAATCCATAATGGCGGTGATATATACAAGGACAGTTTTAAACTGTATGCTAAACCTTTGGTAGCAGGCGGATATTTTAGCATAAATGAAGATGCTCCTGTAGGAACAATTATCGGCAAGATGGAGACGGATTGTGTCAGCGAGAGTCCTGTGTATCTGTTTACTTTGAGCGGAACAGGAAGTGAAAACTTTGAAGTAGATGGCGAGGGAAATCTCAAAGTTGCCAAACCGCTTGTTTATGAAGATAGAAGGATATATCATTTTTCTGTCATAGGTACGAACGCTTACGGCGATTCTCCTGCCAAACCTGTTTATATCACTGTTACTGCTGATAATTCACCGGTGATAACAAGTACATTAACAAGTTATGTTTTTGAAAATATGCCAAACGGTTCGCATATGGGGACGATAAGCGTAAACGATATGGGTTATCCTATAACGAGTATGAGGCTTGAAGGATTTGGAGCTGAATACTTTAGTATAGATAATAACGGCAGAATAACTGTAGTGCATGGTGAAAATATAACTTTAAGCGATAAAGTTTATAATTTAAGAGTTATAGCCTCAAACACTTTTGGTGACAGCGCGTCTTCACCCGTTACATTTACTATACATGACGATATACCTGTCATAGTAAAAGATATTTCTATAACGATAAAAGATAATATCGCAGATGGTACGGTCATAGGAAGACCCTCTTATTATCCCGGACTTTCAAATATAAAAGAGTTTAAGCTTGAAGGGTATGGTGCTGAAAACTTCAACGTTAGTGCAGACGGAACCATAAGAGTTGCGCAAAGTGCCAATATAACGATTAATAATTCCCCTTATCGTTTATACATATCTGCTGAAAATGAACAGGGTATCAGTGAGCCGAAAACAGTAACTATAAATGTCATATCCTCACAAGTTGACAACATCGTATCTCTTTCCAGCTTTAGCGCAAATATATACGATAGTGCTGGTAATAACTTTGTTGTTGGAAAGATAGCGTACAGTTACGGATATACTCCGCCAATAGCATTTAGTCTAAGCGGTGCGGGAAGCGAAAGATTTAGTATAAATTCCAATGGCGTTATAACTTTGATAGACAATACAAATCTAAACGCGGGAGATGTATTTGACCTTGAGGCAAACGCTTCAAATGAATATTTCTCAAGTACAAAATCTAAAGTAAAGATAACGGTCATTGAAGATATGCCGCATTTATATGATTTTAGCGTTTCAATTGTAGAAGGTTTGGAAGGAGGTACCGCTATAGGCAAAGTGGGATACTCTTATGGGATAAATCGGATAGTAGAGTTTGAAATCATAGGGAACGATGATTTTACGATAGATAATAGTGGAATTATAAAAATAAAAGAGGGAGCCGTTATAGACTATGACGTTAAAAATCTGTACACATTTACTATTAAAGGTGTCAATGCTGTCGGCAAAATGACACAAAGCAGCGCTTCTGTTAGAATCATAGACGATGCTCCTGTGTTGACGAACACCGTGCTAAGTATAATGGAAAACTCTTATGGGGGAGAAGTCGTAGGATATGTGAAAGTAAGTTCAAATGGTAAAAGCGTTATAACGTCATTTGCTCTAAGCGGTGAAGGAGCGGAAAAATTTAACATAAACGAGCAAGGACTTATAAGGCTTGGAATCGGAGCAGAGATAGACTACGAGACAAAAAGCGTTTATAATTTGAGGGTAGTTGCTATAAATTCTCACGATACGAGCAATGAAGCAAACGTAACCATAAACGTTGTAAATGCGCCTGATCAAGAACCTGTACTCATTCCAACTATGCTATATATGGATGAAAACTCGCCTGCCGGTACGACAGTGGGAAATATAGGCGTGTATTCTAACGGAGCGGACGCTATAGTTTCGTTTGTCATAGAGGGTGTTAACAGCGATTGGTTTGATATAGACGATACTGGCAAAATAACCGTAGGTGAAAATGCAGTTTTAGATTATGAAAAGAAAAAAACTTTTAATCTGAAAGTAAAAGCTACAAATAGTTACGGTTATAGTGCGCTTACGGATTTGACGATAAATTTAAATGATTTACCCGATACCCCTCCGACCATAATATCAACGACGCTTTATGTAGATGAAAATGTACCTAAAGGTTCTTTTGTTGGACAACTTCGAGTGTACGGAGCTGGTTCTTCTATCACTTCCATTGAATTTACGGGAGACGGCAGTGAGAATTTTAAAGTGTATGCTAACGGTACTGTTGTGACAGTAAAAGATTTGGACTATGAGCAGAAGACAAGCTATAGTTTTATAGCAACAGCAAGTAATGAGTTTTTTACAAGCAGCGCTGCAAATGTAGATATTCGTATTAATAATTTGCCGGATAGTCCTCCTATATTAAATGATACGAGTCTTAGCATTTATAGAGAGACTCCTGTAAATAAAATGATAGGAGTTATATCGGTAAGTTCGACTATACACTGCGGTATAACAGGATATGTGATAGATGACAACTCAGTATTTAGCATAAGAGATAGCGGAGAAGTTTATACAAATGCTGCTATAACCGAAAAAAGCAATTATACTGTGAATGTGTATGCCAAAAGTTCATGTGGTGATAGCAATATTGTAAAGTTGACGGTAAATACGCAAAGCAGGATTATCGGTCAATTTACTAAAAGTATTTGCGATATCATTCTCTCATCAGATGATACGAAAGTATTTATGACTGATTATAGTGGCGGCAATTTGAGCATAGTCGATGTGAGCAACCCTGCAAATCCAACGCTTATCAGTTCAATCAATGTTGGAAAGTATACTTGCGGCATAGCTCTCTCATTAGATGACACAAAAGCATTTGTGACTAATTTTTATGATGGTAATTTGAAGATAATCGATGTGAGTGACCCTGAAAATCCAATACTTATCAGTTTAATCCATGTTGGAAATGATGTTCAAAATATCGTTCTCTCCTCCGACAATACAAAAGCATTTGTGACTGATTATGATGATGGCAATTTAAAAATAGTCGATGTGAACAACCCCGCAAATCCAATGCTTATCAGTTCAATCAGAGTTGGAAATTATGCTTACGACATAGCTCTCTTCCGATGATACAAAAGCATTTGTGACTGATTATGATGACGGCAATTTGAAAATAGTCGATGTGAACAACCCCGCAAATCCAATGCTTATCAGTTAAATCAGAGTTGGAAATTATGCTTACGACATAGCTCTCTCTTCCGATGATACAAAAGCATTTGTGACTGATTATTATAATGGCAATTTGACGATAGTCGATGTGAGCAACCCTGCAAATCCAATACTTATCAGTTCAATCAAATTCAAAGGTGGTACTCACGACGTAATTCTTTCATCAGATGATACAAAAGTGTTTGTGACTGGTTATTATGATAGCAATTTGAACATAGTCGATGTGAACAATCTTGCAAATCCAATGCTTATTGGTTCAATCAATGTCGGAAATTATATTCGCGACATAACCCTATCCTCTGACAATACAAAAGCATTTGTAGCAACAGACGGAGGTTTAATAATAATAGACATTGAAGAATTTATCAACAATCAGCTGCCGCCTATCATTCAAAGCGGTTTAACATTGCAAGTCAATGAAAACTCTCTTGGCGGAACATTTGTAGGACAGTTGAATGTATATAATGCTTATACAATAAATTTATCAGGTACAGGAAGCGAAAATTTCAAAGTTTATAATAACGGAACTATAGTTGTAGCCGAAGGGGCAAATTTGGACTATGAAAGTAAAACCGGATACGCACTAAAAGCAACAGCTGTAAATGACTATGGCAATAGCAATACAGTCAGTATTTATATAAACATAAACAATTTACTTGATATTTTGCCTGTTTTGCAAGACACTCATCTTGATATATATAAAATAACACCTGCAGATACAACTATAGGAGTTATCAAAGTAACCTCGTCCATGCATTGCAATGTGATAGAGTATATATCGGATGACAACTCCATGTTTGGGGTAAGAGACAATGGCGATGTTTATACAAAGACCATTACGTCAAAAGGAAATTATACTATAAACGTATATGCTCTAAGCAGCTGCGGCAATAGCAATACCGTGAAATTAACAATAAGTGCTGATAACATAATGGGTTCAATAAATAGTATGCAAGCTTACAATGTCGTTCTCTCTTCTGATGATACAAAAGCGTTTGTGACTGATTGTTTCGGCAACAATTTGAATATAATTGATGTGAGTAACCCTGCAAATCCAATACTTATCAGTTCAATCCATGTCGGAAATTTTCGTGGCGTAACTCTCTCTTCAGATGACACAAGGGTATTTGTGGTTGATGATGACGGCAATTTGAAAATAGTCGATGTGAACAACCCCGCAAATCCAATACTTATCAGTTCAATTTATGTTGGAGGTTATATTTACGATGTCGTTCTCTCCTCCGACAATACAAAAGCATTTGTGAATGATTATCTCGGCGGCAATTTGACGATAGTTATTGTGAGCAACCCTGCAAATCCAATACTTATCAGTTCAATCTATGTTGGAGATACTTATGGTGTAACTCTCTCATCTGATGATACAAAAGTGTTTGTAGTTGGCAGTAGGAATTTGAAAATAGTCGATGTGAGCAACCCTGCAAATCCAATACTTATCAGTTCAATCAATGTTGGAAATTATGCTTACGACATAGCTCTCTCCTCCGACAATACAAAAGCATTTGTGACTAATTATGATAATGGCAATTTGAAAATAGTTGATGTGAGTAACCCTGCAAATCCAATACTTATCAGTTCAATCGAAGTTGCAGTATTATATTATGCTCACGATGTAACTCTCTCCTTCGATGATACAAAGGCATTTGTGACTAATTATGATAATGGCAATTTGAAAATAGTTGATGTGAGCAACCCTGCAAATCCAATACTTATCAGTTCAATCAATGTTGGAAATTATGCTTACGACACAGCTCTCTCCTCCGACAATACAAAAGCATTTGTAGCAACAGACGGAGGTTTAATAATAATAGACATTGAAGAATTTATCAACAATCAGCTGCCGCCTATCATTAAAAACGATTTAACATTGCAAGTCAATGAAAACTCTCCTGGCGGAACATTTGTGGGACAGTTGGCTGTATATAATTTGGATAGTGTGACATCTATAGTTTTAAGCGGATATGGCGCTGACAATTTCAAGGTTTATAATAACGGAACTATAGTCGTAGCCGAAAGGGCAAATTTAAACTATGAGAGGCAATCAACATATGTTATAAAAGCAACAGCTGCAAATAGTTATGGATATAGTGCGCTTGTTGATTTGACGATAAACTTGAATGATTTACCCGATACTCCGCCTGTTGTTGCAGATTTTCAAGATTTTTCAGTCGATGAGGGTTCTCTTGGCGGGACAATCGTAGGAAAACTTATTATAAATAATGTTTTTTCCCCGATAACCTCTATAAAATTGAGCGGCAACGGAGCTGAAAAATTTAGAGTTGATAATAACGGAACTATAACCGTAGCCGAAGGGGCAAATCTCAATTATGAAATAAGTAATATTTATAAGTTATATGTAATTGCTTACAATGAATTTGGAGCAAGTAGTATGGTATATATATCTATATTTGTTAATAATTTCCCAAATCCGTATATTTCGTATAGTTGGTTTGATATTAATGAGAATTTACCTTCGGGAACAGTTGTAGGCAAACTAACCGTTGAAGATTACGGCAGCCCTATCGCCTCAATATATTTTGAAGGTATAGGAAGCGAAAACTTTGATATAGCTCTTGATGGAACGATAATCGTGGCAAACAATGCTATTTTGGATTATGAAACAAAACGATACTATAATTTTAGAGTTTTTGCGGTTAATAATTATGGAAAAAGTGATGGTACGGTAATATCTATATATTTAAACAATATTCCGGATTCTCCTCCTGTTGTATCTGGAGCCATCATAAAACTTGATAATAACGCTCAAGCTGGAGATGAAGTCGGCTATTTATCAATTTATACCGATGGCAGCGGGATAGACGATATATATCTGTCCGGTGAAGGAAGCGAGAATTTTGACATGGATTTTAGCGATTGTCATACTGGTGATTATCATTGCTCTTTATATATACGCGTGTCGGAAAGCGCCAATCTTGACTACTTCAATGATGGCATATATAAAATATATATAAGTGTGTCTAATGAGTTTGGAAACAGCAGCGCTGATATTTGGATAGTTTCAAAAAGAGGTTCCGAGGCATTGCCGCCGGAGTTTGACAATATCACTTTTGTTACTTTTGGAGGCGATATGGAAAATGGTTATCGCATAGGCAATATATATCCGGTATCAGAAAATCACTGTGAAATAACAGATTATTTTACAGATAATGATAAATTTACTATCCGGTGGAATTGGCAAGATAGATACATTGAAATTAGCTCTAATGAATTTATGCAAGGCGGTAAAGTCTATCATCTTAACATATATGCAAATAGCACTTGTGGAGTCAGCAATGGTGCAGGCATTACGGTAGATGCAATGGATAGAACTACTGCTTTTGATGCAACCGGATATGACTATGAGTATTTATCGTTAGTAGACAATGAAACAAAACTGTTTGTCGGCGATAGCTATAATACTAATTCTACATATGTTGTGGATTTGAAAAGCGGTGAAAGTATTCGTTTAAATTTACAAATCGGCAAAGACAAAAATGTATTATCAAGTATCGCATCAAAAGACGGTAAATATCTATATGCAGTCATTTGTGAGTATAATGTAAGTTGTGTTCTAAATATTTATGATATGAGTTCCCCTTACAGTCCTGTACTTATAGGCTTGTTTAATATGGGTTACCTTGATATGTACGATTTGAAAACGATACTGTCAAAAGACGGCAGCAAACTGTTTTTGCCAAGCAATAATACTGTTTATATAATAAATGTAAACAATCCTTATTTGCCTGAGATGATTAGTAAAATAGGTTCATATAATGAGATAACGATGGTATCAATATCAAAAGATGAAAAAGTCATGTATATCATAGGGTATGATAATTCCGGTTCAATTGCTATGCAAAGATATGATATAAGTTCTTTGTATAATCCCGTCAGACTGGCTCCGATCTCTTTTAAAAACTCATATGCGATCATCGGCATGTCTGAGGATGATAATTTAGTTTATACATCAGGCAAATATGGGTTGGCAACTTATGATGTATCTGATGCCAATAATCTTACACTGGTTAATTTGTATAGCAGACCAGGATCTTATTATCATATGGAGTATATGAATGTTCCAATAACTTTAAATAACAACAAGTTGCTTGTTAGCAGCAAAACAGGAAAACCATTTACGATATTTGATTTAAGTGATCCGAAAAAACCGTATGTTAGTGCTATAATGGCGATCAGCTCCCCATTTTATTTTTATAAAGGACTTATTTTAACGGCAGACGAGTCGAAGGTGTTTGCGTTAGGAGATAATGTTCTAATGATGGATATTGAAGGTATTGGAAAGTAGATTTTTAGACATAATAAGGCAATGCTTGATACGCTTGCCTTATTGCTTATTGAATTTGTATGAACTTCAAAAACAAAAAACTTTATATATAGATAATATGATTTTAGAGGTAATTTTCGGGCGTTTGCAGCCCGAAAAGTTTTTAGAGGCTATTCTCTTTTTTGTATTTTATTATAAGTGCATAGGCTTCATCTTTTAATAGCAGCTTCTCTTTTTTCAGCTTTTCAAGCTCCAAATGTTCCATATATTCACGACCCTCTTCAACATTTAGTATCTTTTGGTCAAGCTCGTTGTGCTTTTCAAAAATCTTAGCAAAGTGCGCATCTTCTTGTTTTAGTTTTGTGATAATGTCACGGTACTCGTGCAACATAGCATCTCCTTATAAAAATTTTTTTATTTTAACGATTTTGTTATTAAAACCTTATGAACGATAGTCGGCATTTATACTGACATACTCATGACCCAAATCACATCCGTATGCCGTGTAACTTGCGTCGCCTATACCCAAATCACAAACGATTTTAAAGCTCTCTTTTTTCATTACTTGATTTGCTTTATATTCGCTCTCTTTATCAAGCTGTTTTTTTTGAGGCGAATATACAAGTACATCATCATAATAAATAATCAAACTATCTTCTTCACATGTAATGCCGCTCGCACCTATCGTAGAGGCTATGCGTCCCCAATTTGGGTCTTCTCCAAAAATAGCAGTTTTTACAAGCAAAGAGTTACTCAAAGCTTTTGCAGCTTTTTTGGCTTCATCTACAGTTGCTGCGTTTTTAATCTCAAATGCCACAACTTTTTTGCTTCCTTCACCATCTCTTACTATCTCTAAAGCCAAATGTTTCGTGACAAATTTCAAAGCTTCGCTAAAAGCTTCTCTATCCCAAACACCGCTTTTTGCCGATGATAAGAGCATTACGGTATCATTTGTAGATGTATCACCGTCTACGCTTATGGCATTAAAACTCTCTTCGGCAGCGTTTTTCAAAAGATTGGCTATCAACTCTTTAGGAATATTTGCATCAGTTGCTATGAAGCAAAGCATTGTAGCAAGAGAAGGGTTTATCATACCTGCTCCTTTGCAAATAGCTGCTATATGAAACGAACCCTTGCCCTCAACATCAACTCTTACCGATATCTCTTTTTTGAATCTATCTGTAGTCATGATCGCTTCAGCAGCTGCATTTGAATCTTTAGCATTGAAGTCAAAAAGCTCAAAAGATTTTGCTATCTTTTTTGTATCAAGCCTGTAGCCTATGACGCCAGTTGAACTCATGATGGGATTTTTTATATTTAAAGAGTTTGGAAGATATGAAAATATCTCATCTATATCGTCCATTCCATCTTTTCCTGTCATGGCATTAGCATTTTTGGAATTGATCAAAATAAAATTTGTTTGAAATATTTCGCCGTATCTTTTAAAATGGCGTATAGGCGCGGCTTGAAATTTGTTTGATGTAAAAATTGCACCCACATCGCAAAGCGCATCACTTCTTATGAAAGCCACATCTTTTTTGTTGTTCGGTTTAAGTCCTACACTTACACCACTGCTGAAAAAACCATCTACATTATCAAGTCCGCCTTTTAGAGGCAATATATCAAACATATTTCAGTTCCTTTTTAAATAGTATATTTTATTATCAGACGTATTTTAACTCTTCTGGTTTTGTCTTTTTTCTGATTAATCTTTTTGCACTCACAATGCCGTCCATGCTTCCTATCAAAAGCAGTTTAGAGTTTATTCCTATCAGCGTTTCACCGGTTGGCATAGGCACAAATTTGCCGTTTATGTCGCTTATGCCAACAACGCTCACATTTGTTATATCTCTCATTCTTGCCTCTTTTAGCTTTTTAAATATAAGCCAAGAGTAGCTAGGTACCTCTACCTCTTCAATGTTTATAGGAGAGTCTTTTTTTGATAAAAAATTCTCAAGCATATTTTGCATATCCGGATGCAAACTTATAGCATTGAGCCTTTGAGCTACAAGTTTTGATGGCGATACTACGGAGTCAGCACCTAATTTCTTAAGTTTAAGCGCATCTATATCATTGCTTGCATGTGACATGATAAAAAACGGTTTTTTAAGTTCAAGCTCTTTTTCATAAAGTCTTACGGTAACAACTTGAGCTATATTGTCAGCTACATTTTCGCTTAGCGTTATAACTCCTTTTGCGCTTGAGAGTGAGGACTTGAGTATGGAAGTTTCCGTATGCGGTTCGCCCTGTATGTAGTATGGATATTGATTTTGCTTTGCTGTTTGTTCGAAGTTCGAAGAGTTATCAACTACAACAAAAGGTATATGGTTTTGACGGAACTGTTTTGCAAGCTCTATCGTAAAACTATTGTGGTGACAAATAACAAAGTGGTTTTTTAATCTGGCGATTTTTTGAAGCATTTTTCGCTCCTTAATAAGTTTTGAGATAACGCCTTTGTTTATCATCTCTATCAAAACGCCGATTGAAAATGAGAAAACGGCAAATCCCAAAATGATTAGCCCGATGGTAAAAAAGCGTCCTGCTGCAGAGATTTTGGATACTTCACCGATTCCTACGGTTGTAAAGGTAAAGCCGGCTTGATATATAGCGTCAATCAAAGAAAAACCGTCTATTATCACGTAACCCATAGTGCCTATAACCATTGTGATGACAAGCAGGATAAGAGGAAGTCTTAGCGGTTTTAATTGTTCATAAATTTGATTTTCTATATTAATTTTAGGAGTGTCAGGCTTTGCGAACCACCCTTTCGACGGTTTTTTATTTTGATCGAAAAAGCCCAACATTCACCTCTGCGTGAAACGGCTGAATATACTAATTAGCCGTTTTTTTTCATTGTGCGAAGCGTTGAAGCTGCCACTTTGATTTTTCTTGTAGTGCCATCTTCAAGAGTAACTCTTACTGTGCGAAGATTTGGCAAAAATCGTCTTTTTGTTTTATTGTTGGCGTGGCTGACATTGTTTCCCACAAGCGGACCTTTGCCGCTTACTGCGCATTTTCTTGCCATTATTTTATCCTTTGGTCTGTTTTTAAAAGGTTGATATTTTACAAGAAAGTAGCAAAAGCACTGCTTAAAAACATCAAACAAAACCATAATTATATCATATAATTTTGTAAAACTGCTATGTGATTTATGATTTGTCAAAATTAAGCCTTCTCTTAACAATAAGCATATATAATACTATATTAAATTGATAAATTAACTATACTATAATTAAGGATGCGAAAAATGAGCATAATAGATGTAAGATGCCGACCCGCGTATTTACATGAGTTTTTTGGAGCGGTTGTTGGCTCTAAAGCGTACGATGGAGCTAAATGGTTAAATAGAAGAGTCGGTACAAGAGGAGATGATGAGCATTTTAAAAAATCTCTTACAAAAGAGGGTTTTTTAGATGAGGTTAAAAGTGCAGGGCTTTCATATGCAGTTATCGTTGGAAGACGCACGCCAAGCCAACAGATAAGCAATGATTTTTTATATGAGATTACAAATCCTCATAAAGAGCTTTTGGGAATAGCAGGTATTGATCCCGCACTTGATGGAATTGACGAGAGTATAAAAGAGATAGATAGAGTTTCTGATAAACTAAAGCTTTCAGGAGTCAATATAGAACCTGGATTTGCCGAGCCTCCTCATCATCCGGACGATGATATATATTTTCCTATATATGAACATTTGGCGCATAAAAAGATACCGCTTACTTTGATGTCAGGACCAACTACACCAAATCCTGTTTTTAATGATCCGTCACATTTAGCTAAAGTAGCGCGCGAATTCCCATCTCTTGCGATTATCTGCTATCATGGATACTACCCAAATACAAATCAATTAGTTGGTGTTGCCTTTAAATATGAAAATATCTATCCTGTGCCTGATATGTATGGTTTCATAGCAGGAAGCGAAGTTTTTGTTAAAGCCGGAAATACATTTTTGCAAGATCAAATATTGTTTGGTTCTTCATATCCGTTTAGACCTATAAAACAATCTATAGATGATTTTGCCGCATTTGGTTTTGATGATCATGTGCTTGAAAAGCTTTTTTATAAAAATGCAGCAAGAATTTTCAATCTTTAAAGATATTTTATTGCAATTTTTTGTGCTGTAATTATTGCGAAATAAAGATAATTATCGAAAAGTTTTGATACAATTTGAGTTATTTTAAATTCAAAGGGTATTTATGCTTGTAGCTCCGAGCATTTTATCGGCAAATTTTGGCAGGCTTGATGAAGAGATAAAAGCAATTTGTGGTGCAGGCTGTGATTTTGTGCATGTGGATGTTATGGATGGACACTTTGTGCCAAATCTCACAATTGGTCCTGTAGTTGTTGGGGCTGCTGCGAAAGTTTCTTCAAAACCTTTGGATATTCATTTGATGGTTGAAAATAATACATTTTTTACAGAACTTTTTGCTCCATTAAAACCAAAATATCTCTCTTTTCATATCGAAGAGGAGAAACATCCCCACAGGCTTATCCAAAAGATAAAAAGTTACAGTATAAGTCCTGCTATTGTCTTAAATCCGCACAGTCCTTTAAGCAGCATAGAGTATATATTAGAAGAGATTGACATGGTGCTTTTAATGAGTGTAAATCCTGGATTTGGCGGGCAGAGCTTTATTCCATCATCTCTTAAAAAAGCCGAAAGACTGCGTAAAATGATAGATAGTGCAGGGTTGAAAACTTTGATAGAAGTAGATGGCGGTATAAATGATAAAAATGTATATGATTTGAAAAATGCCGGCGTGGATATAGTGGTGGCTGGCAATTATGTTTTTGGTTCTCCTTCATATAAAAATGCAATCGATTCTTTAAGAGTGTAGATGAGAGTAAAAATCTGCGGTATCACATCGCTTCAGGATGCTTTGATGGCTATCGATGCAGGCGCTGATGCGATAGGGTTTATTTTTTACCCAAAATCACCAAGATATATAACCATGAAAGCTGCAAAGAAAATATCTGTTTTACTGCCGCCTTTTGTTCAAAAAATCGGTGTTTTTGTAAATGAAAGTCCAAAGAGCATAGATAAAATCTGCAAAAAGGTGAAATTAAATTTTGCACAGCTTCATTTTGATGTTGATGAAAAATTTTTATCGAAATTAAAGACACCCCACATAAGAGTTGTACGAGCCAAAGAGAAGAGTGATATTTTAAGATATAAAGATGAATATCGCTTGATTGATGCTTTTACGGATAATTTTGGAGGAGATGGGAAAAGCATTGATTTATCATGGTTTGACGCAATCGATTGCTCTAAAATAATCTTAGCAGGAGGACTTCACGCAGAAATGCTTGAGGGCATAAAGCATTTTGGATTTTATGGCGTTGACGTTAACAGCGGAGTAGAGTTTTCATATGGCAGAAAAGATGCACGGAAGGTATATAATTTTGTAAAAAGTGCTAAAAATTGAAACAGTTTGAGCAGCTTTGTGATAAATTAGTCAAAAAAGATTTAAGCACTGAGTATTTTTTTTGTATGTTGAAAAAGTATGAATATCTGAATGATTTTGAGATAACTTCAGTAGAAGAGCTTAACTCTTTAGGGCTTGATGCAGCAGAAAATAACAAAGGTATTTTGTCACTTCTTACAAAAAATAGAGCATGGCAGGAACAAAGATTTTGCGTAGTAGATATAGAGACGAACAATCTTACACAAAATGATGCAAGAGTTATAGAAATAGGTGCGGTGATACTAAAGGGCGGTAAAATCTTAGATGAGTTTAACTCTTTTGCTTTTACGGATTTTTTACCTGAAACGATAGTGAATTTAACGGGTATTACGGTTGATATGTTAAAAAATGCCCCAAGTGAAGCTGAGGTATTGGAAAAATTTAGACTTTTTTTAGGAACTGATGTTTTTGTTGCACATAATGTCGATTTTGATTATACATTTTTGAGCGATGCTTCTAAAAGACACCATTTTGCACCATTTTTAAATAGAAAATTATGCACCATAAAATTTGCCAGAAAAACTATAAAAAGTGTTAAGTACGGTCTTGGTACATTGTGCGAAGTTTTAGATATAAACGAAGGTACTTTACATAGGGCACTTAGCGATGCAAAAAGTGCGGCAAGAGTGTTTCAAGAATCTTGCAAAAATCTACCAAAATGGGTTGTAACCACTGAAGATTTGATAGAATTTACAAAATCAAATAAAAATTTTTTAGAGTTGCAGTTGCCGTTTATAGATGATGAACAGCGATGATTAGGGTTTTTGTTTTGTCATTTTTGCTGTTTTTCAATACAGCTTGCAGTGAAGCTTTGCCGCTTTGTGTGATAGAGTTTGATAATGGCTTTAAAATTGAAAAGCTTCCGCAGGCAAATACGCCAAAAACTCAACAAAAAGGGTTGTCGGATTTAGACAACATTGGAGTTGGAATGATATTTACATGGAGCAAAGCACAAAAACTTTCATTTTGGATGAAAAATACTAAAATAGCTCTTAGCATAGGCTTTTTTGATGAAAATGGAAAACTTTTTCAAATAGATGATATGCAGCCATACTCTCTTGATATGCATCGCTCCAAAAAAGAGGCAAAATTTGCACTTGAATTAGAACAAGGGGATTTTGCAAAGCATAATATTGCTATCGGTGCAAAAATAACAAAATTTGAGTGCAAATAAACTAATTTTTGATATTTAGTATTTTGTTTAAATATGCTGTGCTTAGTTTAAGTAAAACCAAGATGTGGCTAAATGCAATTTATAAAAACTCTCTTATCTTTCTCCATTCTTTTAAAAACTTTTCGTTTTTTTGTTGTGCACAGTTAGCCGGACTTGTAGATGGAAGATAGATAGAATCAAAACCAATATTTTTAGCGCATAATTTTTCAAAGAGCACAGAAGCTTTTTTGCCCGTTGTAAAAATAGCTTTGATTTTAGAGTTTTTCAAAATATATGAAAAATCATTTGCTATAGGAGATTTTATCGTGCTATCTGCTGCCCCTTCTATTTTGCAAGAATGCAAGACGTCCCAAAGCGCGATACGATTTTGCAGCAAAAATGCTTTTTTTGACACTATATCATTTGCCGGTTCATCTTGTTTAAGTGTACGCGCTAAAGTTTTCCAAAAAATATTTTGAGGATGTCCGTAATAAAATCCGTACTCTCTTGATTTTGGTGAAGGGAACGAGCCTAATATTAAAATTTTCGAATTTTCGTCAAACACACATTCCCAAGGATGTATCAGAGTCATTTTGCTACCTATTGTTTTTCACTCCGTTTGTTTTACCAACTCTAAAGTGCAAATGTTTTTATTGAAAGTATAAAAAACTTCATGCATTTTGTCAATGTAAATATAAGCTTTGCGTTGAAATAAATATCGTACAAAAGCTATGTGTAAAATTTTCACTTTGCGGCTTTGCGATGCAGACAAAAATAAAACAGTATCTATCAAACTTGATAGATACTGCGTGAAACATCGATATCAAAACAAAATTATACTTTTTTAACTTTCCTTAAATAATTTTTTTGCCAACTGATCGGCTTTTGATGATGAAGCATCTTTTTTTAGAGTTTTGTAAATTCTATTTATGTATTCATCAAGCATTTGCTGGCAATTTATAGGCTTTTCATTATTTTTTATTTTTGTATATTTTCCATCATTTCCGAGCGACCAGCTTAAAACATTGTCGTTAAGCTGTACTTGTAAAATCTCAAAGAGTTTTTTTTGTAAAGGTTTATCTTCTATGGGTGTCATGAGCTCTAATCTTCGCTCAAGATTGCGCGGCATCCAATCTGCGCTTGAGATAAAGATATTTGGAGTTGAATGTTTAAAATAAAATATTCTTGCATGCTCCAAATATCGTCCGACTATAGATTTTACCGTGATATTTTCACTAACATCTTTTATGCCCGGTCTAAGACAACAGATGCCACGCACGATAAGCTCTATTTTTACACCTTTATTTGAAGCGTTATAAAGGGCTTTAATTACATCCGAATCCACAAGAGAGTTCATCTTGGCTATTATATGACCGTTATGAGCATTTTCGCTCTCATTATTTATCATGGCAATTATGCGGTTTTTAATCTGCATGGGAGACATTGAGAGTTTTTCTAATCTTTTATTTTTAGAAAATCCTGAAAGAATATGAAAAAATGTAGTAGAGTCTTTTGCATAATCTTCTCTTGACGTAAAAAAACTTATATCGGTATAGATTTTTGCACTTGAAGCGTTGTAATTTCCTGTTCCAAAATGCATGTAAAATTTTAATTTATCGTCAATTTGGCGGATAACTTGAGCAAGTTTTGCGTGAACTTTGAAACCTGTGATGCCGTAAATTACATGTGCGCCTGCGTTTTCCAAAGCTTTTGCCCAATGAAGGTTATTTTCTTCGTCAAATCTTGCTTTCAGTTCTACCATAGCAGTAACTTGTTTGCCTTCGTTTGCTGCATTTATAAGAGCCTGAACGATTGGCGAGTTTTTCTCGACTCTATAAAGCGTCATACGTATAGATATAACTTTAGGGTCTTTTGAAGCTTCCTGCAAAAATGATGTTACGGGGTCAAAGCTCTCATAAGGATGGGCTATCAGTATATCGCCTTTGTCGATTACAGAAAATATAGATTCATTTGTGTTAAGCGGGGATAAAATTTTCGGGGTATTTGGAGCAAGTGATAGGTGCAAAAATTCTTTATTGCTTACTATCTGCCACAATGCTCCAAGATTTAATGGAATATTATATTCATAGACATCTTTTTGAAAAATTTGCATATGGGAATTTAAAAACTCAATGATGTCAGGGTCAGCATCCTTTTTCACAGCAAGCCTTACAAAAGCCCCTTTTCTGCGTAGTTTAAGCCCTTGTTCCATCATAAGCATAAAATCGTCTGCTTCCTCTTCTTCTATATTCATATCGGCATTTCTTGTAACGATAAACGGTGCGGAAGCCATGAGCGTATAACCTGGAAAAATTACTTCAACATGCCATCTTACTATCGATTCGATAGGGATATATACATTACTGCTTGCTTTGTAAAATCTAGGCAGTACGCGCGGGATTCTTATCATGCCGTATTTTATCTTTTCGCTTTCATTATCTTTAAGCTTAACGGCAAGTGAAAAGCTAAGATTATTTAGATGCGGAAACGGATGTGTTGCATCAACAGCAATAGGAACGATAACAGGCAGTATATTTGAGTAAAAAAAGTCATCTGCTTTTGTCTGTATCTCTTTGCTTGTTTCGCTGTATTTTGCAATAAAAAGATTCTCTTTGGCAAGTTCAGATGTTATCTCCTCGTAACTTGCTTCCAATACATTTTTTTCATTTGTTATATACTCTCTTATTTCGCGCAGCTGCTCAAGTGTAGTTTGTTGATCATTTCCTGTGGTTATAATGCCTGCTGATAAGAGTTGTTTAAGTCCTGCTACTCTTATCATATAAAATTCATCCAGATTTGTAGAGTAGATTGCTAAAAACTTAAGTCTCTCAAGAAGAGGCAGTTCTTTTTTGAGCGATTCATTTAAAACTCGCGTATTAAAATGAAGCCATGAAATCTCTCTGTTGAGATACAATTCTGGATTATTCATATCGTTCATCTTTTGTCCTTTGTGGAAACTAATGAGTAATTTTTTAATTTTATCTAAAAACTAATAAAAAATCATCTATATCTTTGTTGTTGATAGGAAATTTTTTAAAATAGAGAGTAGAAAACTTTTTGAATATATTATTATTCTAAAGTAAATAAGTCGATATACTATTGTTTTTTAAAATTTTATGTGTTACAATACGTCTGCATTTTTTACAAAAGGTTAAGTTTTGAGCGGCAGATATGAGTATTTTTGTGCCAAAGGTGCAGTTAAAATCACCAAAACGCTTAACAGACAGAGTTTTTATAATTCTATCGCAGGTTTAAATTGAGACAAAAATATATCAGTTGTTTTAAACTAAAAAGGCAGTAGGGTTTCATGGATTACGAATTGATGGTTTCAAGCATTCCGCTTTATGCAAAAGCTGCGTGTTATACGCTCTATCTTGCTTTTTGCGCCGTTGTTCTTTCGCTTATTATAGGGCTTTTTTGCAGCTTGGTTTTGTATTTTAAAGTGAGATTTTTAAGTTATTTCGTAAAAGCGTATATAGAACTTTCAAGAAATACGCCTCTTTTGATACAGCTCTTTTTTCTTCATTTCGGATTGAAAATCGAAGCGCACATCTGCGCCGTTGCGGCTTTGGCATTTTTGGGCGGAAGTTATATGGCGGAAGCTTTCAGGGGCGGACTTGAAGCGGTTGAAAAGATACAGATAGAATCGGCTCTTAGCATAGGGCTAAATAAATTGCAGTTGATTATCTACATAATAATCCCGCAAGCGCTCATAGTATCTTTCCCCGCTATCGGGGCAAATATGATTTTTTTACTGAAAGAGACGTCTGTTGTGAGTATCATCTCTATAACCGATTTGGTGGCTACGGCAAAAGATTTGATATCCGTATATTACGCAACCGATGAGGCGCTTTTAATGCTTGTAGCCTCATATCTTATCGTGCTGGTGCCGATATCGTTTGGGATTTGGTTTTTAGAAAAGAGGATAAAGTATGCAGCTTTTGGGAATTGACATTTTATTTGAGGGCATTAATATACAAAGGCTTTTGGGCGGTCTTTGGGTGACAGTCAGGATAGCTCTCATATCGGTTGCGCTCTCTATATTTTTGGGCACAATCATAGGAGTTTTCGCATCAAGCAAAAATATCATACTCAAATTTGTCTGCAAACTCTATCTTGAATGCGTGAGGATAATACCGCTCATAGTCTGGCTATTTGTATTTTACTACGGGGCGGCAAGGGCTTTTGGCGTTTCATGGAGTGGCGAATTGACGGGGATTATAGTTTTTACTATATGGGGGAGCGCTGAAATGAGCGATTTGGTGAGGGCTGCAATTACCTCTTTGCCGACGCATCAAAGACAGAGCGCGTTGGCTCTTGGCTTAAACAGGTATCAGCTTTATGTTTACATCATAATACCGCAGGCTTTAAGAAGACTAATGCCATCAGCCATGAATCTTGTCACAAGAATGATAAAAACAACGCCTTTGGTTGCCTTGATAACGGTTGTTGAAGTACTTAAAATCGGACAGCAGATCATAGAATACAATGTTTTGAAAAATCCGCTCGCGGCATTTTGGGTTTATGGATTTGTATTCTTTTTATATTTTATCATCTGCTATCCGATATCTCTTGCCTCAAAGAGGCTTGAGAAAAAATGGCAGTAGAGGAGAGGCTTTGTCACATTTATTAAAGATAAATCATCTTTACAAAAAGTTTGATGAGACGGAGATTTTGCATGATATAAATCTCACTATTGACAAAGGGGAAGTTTTGGTCATTGTGGGACCTTCGGGGTGCGGCAAAAGCACGCTTCTTAGGTGTATCAATGGTCTTGAAGAGATACAAGGAGGTGATATTGTTTTTGAAGGTAAAAACATAAGCGGTAAAAATACAAAATGGAATTTAGTGCGTCAGCAAATCGGCATGGTTTTTCAAAGCTATGACCTGTTTGCGCATATGAACATTTTGGATAATGTACTGTTGGGTCCGCTGAAAGTGCAAAAACTGCCAAGAAAAGAGGCGGAAAACAGAGCTCTTGCGCTGCTTAAAAGAGTGGGGCTGGAAGAGAAAAAAGACGCCTATCCAAGACAGCTTTCAGGCGGACAAAAACAGCGTGTTGCGATAGTGCGCGCGCTTTGCATGAATCCTAAAATCATGCTTTTTGACGAAGTTACGGCTTCATTGGACCCTGAAATGGTAAGAGAGGTATTGGACTGCCTGCTGGAACTTGCAAATACCGGTATGACTATGATAATAGTCACGCATGAGATGGCATTTGCAAAAGCTGTGGCGGATAGAGTTATTTTTATGGACGAGGGGAGGATAGTTGAGGAAAATCTGCCTAAAGTTTTCTTTGACAATCCAAAAAGTGAGCGTGCGAAACGCTTTTTGAGCAAATTTAATTTTTAATTTTTTAAAAGGAGAAAAAATGGTTAGGTTGATTAGAATTTTACTTTTGTCTTTATTGGCATTTAGTTTTGGATTTAGCGCCGAGTTAAATCCTTCGTCTATCGCGGCGATTAAAGAGCGCGGCGTTTTGAGAGTTGCGGTTTTCAGCGATAAACCGCCCTTTGGATATGTGGATGCAAACGGGAAAAACCAAGGATATGATATCTACTTTGTAAAGCGTCTGGCAAAAGAGCTTTTGGGAGATGAAAATAAAGTAGAGTATGTTTTGGTTGAGCCTGCGGCTAGAGTCGAGATATTGGAAAGCGGCAGAGTGGATATAGTTTTTGCAAATTTTACGGTAACCGACGAGCGCAAAAAAAGGGTTGACTTTGCAAATCCTTACTTCAAAACCGCTATCGGCGTTGTGTCAAAAGAGAATGAGCTTATAACCGACATCAAACAGTTAAAAGGTAAAAAGCTTATCGTCATCAGAGGCACGACGGCAGATGTCTATTTTACAAAAAATCACCCTGAAATTACGCTTGTAAAATATGACCAGATAACGGAAGCTTTTCAAGCTCTAAAAGACGGAAGGGGCGTTGGCTTGTCTCAAGATAATGCGTTATTGTTTGCATGGGCTTTGTCAAATAAAGGCTTTCGTGTCGGCGTCGGCTCTCTTGGAAGCGTTGATCCTATAGCGCCTGCCGTTAAAAAAGGCAATAACGAACTAAAAGAGTGGATAAATGCCGCGCTTACGAAACTTGGCAAAGAGAATTTTGCGCATAAAGCTTATGAGGCTACGCTAAAACCTGTTTACGGCGACACTGTTGATCCTAATGATCTGATAGTTGAGGGCGGAGTTTTATAA
>JAIROK010000034.1 GCA_031257555.1 Campylobacteraceae bacterium
ATCATCAACTCCACATAGTTTTTGCAAAATATTTTTAATTTTAAATCCATGCCTATTTTATCGGTATTTTTGAAGTGTTTTTTTAGATTTAGGTAAAAAATTTGAAAATTTTTTTCTCAACGGAACACTATATGCAACGTATGCTTTGAAAAACAAATTTTAGGAGAAAAAGATGTCTACATTACGACAAATCGCCTTTTACGGAAAAGGCGGCATAGGTAAATCCACCACTTCCCAAAATACTCTTGCTGCGATGGCACACTATTTTGGCAAAAAGATACTGATAGTAGGCTGCGATCCAAAAGCCGACTCAACAAGGCTTATATTGCACGAGAAAGCGCAATGCACCATCATGCAGTTAGCATCTGAAGTTGGAAGCGTTGAGGATTTGGAACTTGATGATGTGTGCAAGCCGGGAGCTGCGGAGTTTAACCCTGAGGATACGTCTATCACCGAAGGCTATATAATGTGCACGGAAAGCGGCGGACCGGAGCCTGGAGTCGGATGCGCGGGACGCGGAGTTATCACTGCCATCAACTTTTTAGAAGAAGAGGGTGCATACAATGACGAGCTTGATTTTGTCTCTTATGACGTTTTGGGTGACGTTGTCTGCGGCGGATTTGCTATGCCTATCCGCGAGGGCAAAGCTCAAGAGATATACATAGTAATGTCGGGCGAAATGATGGCTATGTATGCGGCGAACAATATCTCAAAGGGTATCTTAAAGTATGCAAATACAGGCGGCGTTAGACTCGCAGGACTTATCTGCAATGCCAGAATGACCGATAGGGAATATGATTTGGCGAAAAATTTAGCCGAGCAGATAGGAACCCAGCTTATACATTTCGTGCCAAGAAGCAATCACGTCCAGCGCGCGGAGCTTCGCCGTATGACGGTTGTCGAATATGCGGAAAATTCCGATCAGGCTCAAGAGTATAAAGAGCTTGCGAGAAAGATTATAGCCAATGATTTGAAAGTTATCCCAAAACCGCTTGCTATGGATGATTTGGAAAAACTGTTGATGGAGTATGGTTTGGAAGATGAGGTAGAAGAGGATGCTATCGGCAAAAAGGCTACGGCTTAAATAAAATCAAGGAGATAAAAATGTTTATTTGCGGTTATTATTTTCCTGCGAGCGAAGGAAATAAAATAGAATTCAGCAGAGTTGTAGAAAAGGTCATCTCAGGAGCCGGTGACCTTTCATCTTACAATACGATAGAGCTTACAAGCGAGACAAGAGAGGGTAAACAGCTTGAGACTATCAATGTCGAGAAAGGTACATTTTTGTTTGCCGCTCTTGTTGATTATTATAAAAAATCAGAAATTAAAGGCGAATACAAGATGATTTTTTATACCAACAAGTATCAAATCAGCGAGATAAGCAAAGCAGTAGACAAAGAAAAGACGGCGGAGATTTGCAAAAAGCTTGACGATATGAATCTGTATAGAGTTAAAGTTGCGTGAGTTTAATCAAAAAATTAAGGATTTACAATGACAACGGAAATATTGGAAGATTTGCAGCGAGCCGCCATAGAGGAGGTGCTCAAGGCATATCCCGAAAAAGCCCAGAAAGATAGAGCAAAACATCTTGGCGTTGATTTACCTGAAGGTGTAAAAGGCGCGTGCGACTCAACAAAAAGCAACAAGCAGACGGTGCCCGGCGTTATGAGTCAAAGAGGCTGTGCATACGCAGGAAGCAAGGGTGTTGTTTGGGGACCTGTGAAAGATATGATACATATATCTCACGGACCTGTCGGATGCGGGCAGTACAGCCGTGCGGGCAGAAGAAATTATTATGTTGGAACAACGGGCGTGGACACTTTTGTTACGATGAATTTTACGACTGACTATAATGAAAAAGATATAGTTTTCGGCGGAGATAAAAAGTTAAGAGCCGCACTTGCCGAATTAGACTCTCTCTTTCCGCTAAATAACGGCATAAGCGTTCAAAGCGAGTGTCCCATCGGACTTATAGGAGATGATATACAAGCCGTTGCCAGAGCTTATAAAAAAGAGAGCGGCAAGCCTGTCGTCGCGGTTTCTTGCGAAGGTTTCAGAGGAGTTTCGCAAAGCTTGGGTCACCATATCGCTAATGATATGCTAAGAGATGAGGTGTTGAGCGATACGTCTTATAAAAAAGATTTTGAAAGCACGCCGTATGATGTGGTGATAATCGGCGATTATAATATAGGCGGTGACGCTTGGAGTTCGAGGATTTTGCTTGAAGAGATAGGTTTGAGAGTGATAGCGCAATGGAGCGGTGACGCTACATATAAAGAGCTTGCCATAGGAGCTAAAGCAAAGCTTAATCTTTTACACTGCTATAGAAGCATGAACTATATCGTAAGGCATTTGGAGCAGGAGTTTGGTATTCCGTGGATTGAGTACAATTTCTTCGGACCGTCGAAAACTACCGAAAGCCTTAGGAAGATAGCCGCTCAATTTGATGAGAGCGTGCAAAAAAAAGCAGAAGAGGTCATAGCCAAATATACCAAAATGACAGATGAAGTCATAGCCAAATACCGTCCGCGCCTTGAGGGCAAAAAGGTAATGCTTTATGTCGGAGGACTTCGCCCGCGCCACGTTATAGGGGCTTATGAGGATTTGGGTATGCAGGTAATCGGAACAGGATATGAGTTTGGTCATGGTGACGACTATAAAAGGACAAAAGACGAGCTGGTGGGCACTACTTTGATATATGACGACACGAATGAATATGAATTGGAACAATTTGTAAAAAAATTAAAACCCGACCTTGTGGCAAGCGGCGTAAAAGAGAAGTATGTATTTCAAAAGATGGGATTGCCATTTAGGCAGATGCACTCTTGGGATTACAGTGGTCCTTATCACGGATACGATGCTTTTGCTGTCTTTGCGCGCGATATGGATATGGCGTTAAATTCGCCCGTTTGGTCACACACAAAAGCTCCATGGGAGAAAAAAGAGGAGGAGGCGTAAGATGCAGGATATAAATCACATAGTAGACGGACAAAAACTTTTTTTAAAACCCGAATATCAAGAGGTTTTGAAAAGAAAAAAAGAGTTTGAGAGTTCAGCTTCAGCCGTCAATCCTCAAAAAGTGGAGGAGATTTCCGAATGGACAAAGACATGGGAATATAGAGAGAAAAATCTCGCCCGCGAGCATATCACGATAAATCCTGCCAAAGCGTGTCAGCCTTTGGGCGCTGTTATGGTTGCTTTAGGTTTTGAAAATACAATGCCGTATGTACATGGAAGTCATGGCTGTGTGGCGTATTTTAGGAGCTATTTTACAAGGCATTTCAAAGAGCCCACTCCTTGCGTCAGCGATAGTATGAGTGAAAGTGCGGCGGTTTTTGGAGGGCTTGCAAATATGAAAGAGGGGCTTTTAAACTGCAAAGCTTTATATAAACCCGATATGATAGCAGTCTCTACTACGTGTATGGCAGAAGTCATAGGGGACGACTTGAATGCTTTTATCATAGGAGCCAAAAAAGAGGCTAATGGCAAGCTTGACGATACGCTGATACCGGCGGCTCATACGCCATCTTTTCAAGGCAGCCATATAACAGGTTATGACAATATGATGAATGCCATTTTGCAGGAGTTAAATCAAAATAGAGAAGAGAGAGATGAGGAGCGTATAAATATTATCCCCGGATTTGAAACTTATCTTGGAAGCTTGAAAGAGATAAAGAGGATAGCCTCTCTATTTAGCGATAAAATCTATATGATAGGTGACCATGAAGAGCAGTGGAATACGCCGGCAGGCGAATACAAACTTTACGCGGGCGGTACGCCTATCGCTATTGCTAAAACAGCGCATAAAGCAAAAGCTACGATATCTTTGCAAAAATACTCCACTGTCTCTACTGGTAAGACTGTGAAGAATGATTGGGGGCAGGAGTATATCACGCTAAACCCGATAGGTCTTGGCGGGACTGATAACTTTGTGATGAAACTAAGTGAGCTTACGGGCAAAAGCGTGCCAAAGGAGCTTACATTGCAAAGAGGACAACTTGTAGACGCTATGCAGGATAGTTATCCTTATATGCACGGTAAAAAGTTTGCCATATGGGGAGATCCTGACTTTTTATTGGGGCTTGTGTCGTTTTTGATAGAGATGGGTTCTATTCCAACGCATATTTTATGTCATAACTCTCCAAGGAAAAATTGGGAAAAAGATATGAAAGCCGTTCTTGAAAAAAGCCCTTATAAAGAGGAGTGCCATATCTGGTCAAGCAAAGATTTGTGGCATTTAAGAAGCCTTTTGTTTACAGAGAAAGTTGACTTTATGATAGGCAATGTTTACGGCAAAGAGCTTTACAGAGATACAAAGGTGCCGCTAATCCGCATAGGATTTCCCATCTTTGACCGCCACCATCTGCATAGATACTCTATCAGCGGATACGAAGGCGCACTAAATCTTCTTACATGGATAATAAACGCCGTACTTGACGAACTTGATGAACAGACAAAAGAGATAGGCAAGACAGACTATTTCTTTGATTGTGTGAGGTAATAAAACTAAGCGGGTTAATACTCGCTTAGTTTAATAATTTTTTAAATTTTGGGAGGCGGATTTGGATTTGGTTTGTAAGTCCCTAAAATACAGAGTTTGCTATTGATACTCTTAAAAAAAATACACTAAAAATGATTTTATTAGATTCAACTTTATTTTACAAAACAAGCAAAACGTTTCCTTAAAAATCTGATAAATTTAATCGAGTTTAAAAAGTCAAGACAAATTATCTGTTTTGTTTATTTTGTAAATAAAATAGATAATATTGCTTAGCTTAATATTTCTTTTATTTTTCTCTACTTTGTTGCCCATTCCTATAGAGATGGATAGTGTGACAACAATGCGTATTGATGGGCATTCTTCGATAGCTTAAGTGTTGTTGTTTTTTTTGGATAAAAAAGCATAGTTTTATCTCAAAAATAGGGTTTTTAATTTCTTCTTGCAATGACAGAAAGGTAGGATAGAATGGGATAGGGGGGTATGAGAAATTCGGCGGAGCAGTCTAAAAATGGTGTGGATTGTAAAAGTATGATATAATAATTGTTATTAATGCGAAAGGATATAAAGTGATTGTTACTATCAAAAATGCTGATAGCAATTTGTTGCAAATGCTTGATGCGCTTGAAAAAATGAAGCCTAATTTTTATAAAATTGTCAAAGAGCCCAATAACACAACAACAAAAGCCATAAAAGAGGCAGAAAATATAGCTGAGGGTATAAGAACAGGCAAAATAAAAAGAAAATATTATAAAAATGCCGCAGAGTTTTTAGACAAGTTAGATAATGAAATTTAGCATTGAATTTACAACGCAGTATAAAAAAGATTATAAAAAATTATTGAAACAAGGATATGAAAGAGTAAAACTTGAAAAAGTTCTTGATGCATTATTGGAAGGCAAATCCCTAGAAGCAAGATATTCAGACCATCAACCGAAAGGCATTTATAAAGACTGTAGAGAGTGCCATATATCACCTGACGTGCTTTTGATATACAAAAAAGAAGATAATATTTTGATACTTACCTGCATACGCTTGGGCAGTCACAGCGAATTGTTTTGAAAGATATAAAAAATATGACAATAAAACGTCTCGTGAAACGCACAAAAACCATCATGAAATAAAATGCAACACCCCTCTCATAACAAAGTAAATATTTTTAGGAGTTTGGGCTGGTGCAAAAATCCAAGTAAAACCGCTATATTTTTTACTTACAAGCTAATAAAAATCATTTTAAAGGCGATAGATGAATAAGATGATAATCTCTTAAATATATTTCTTTTATTTTGAAAATTAAAATAAAGAAAACTATTGCAATTAATAACCAACAATACTAAATTTCTATAAAAAATATTATGATTTTGTCCAACAAGCGGGCATATTCAAAAACTCCGTGTCAATCAAACAAAATAATATCAAAGATTGACAAATGCAACAAGAAAACATTTTTGATTTCAATGAAATCTTGGAACAATACAAACAAGGCAAGAAGCTTATAGACGGACTTCCTACTCCTCTAATTAAGCAACTAACCAAAAC
>JAIROK010000080.1 GCA_031257555.1 Campylobacteraceae bacterium
CATATTTGACGATTTTTGGGCTGTTATTCGGCTCTTTTTTGAATGTTTTGATATTAAGGATTCCAAAAAATGAGAGTATAGTATTCCCCTCTTCCCACTGTACTCACTGCAATACGCCGTTAAGATGGTATCACAATATACCGCTTTTTTCGTGGATATTTTTGGGCGGAAAATGCGCGTTTTGCAAAGAAAAAATCAGCCTCCAATACCCCCTTGTGGAGTTCATCACAGCGATTTTATTTTTTATCTGCGCCCTAAAAGAAGACGGTTTATATACAGCGCTTGTAACAGGGATAATATTTGCCCTGCTCTTTGCGCTCTCTTTGATAGATTTGAGATACAAAGCAGTGCCTGATAGCTTAAACTTGAGCGCTCTTATATTGGCTCTTGCGTACCCGGAGATACTATCAAAACTTCAATACGCGCTTTTATTTGCAGGAGGTTTTGCCCTGCTTCGCATCTTTATAAGCGCGATCATAAAAAAAGAGGCTATGGGAGAGGCTGACATCATAATAGCCGCCATCATAGGAGCAATGCTTGGTATTCCTTTGGGGCTTACGGCTATATATCTTTCAGCACTTTTTGCCCTGCCCGTGTTTTTTATAGTGGCAAAAAGAGGGTTTGAACTCCCTTTTATCCCATTTTTGGCTATGGGGCTTTTCGTCACTTATCTATTTAACGAACAGATATCAACATTTTTAAAGTATATATATGAGTAAGTCAAGCCACTATCTTTTAAGTCAATTTATATCGGTTTTCGGTTCGCTTTTTTTCACGCTCTTTTTTATCACTTCAGTTATATATTTTATACAAATAGCGCGTATCACTTCCGTTATAAAGATTACTTTTTTTGAACTTGGCAAGTTATATATGTTTTTACTGCCAAAAGTGTTGATTTTCACGCTGCCGATTACATTTTTTATTGCGCTCGCGATAGTTTTATTTAAACTCTCCCGCGAAAATGAGACGATAGTTCTGTTTTCACTGGGACTTCCGCCTAAAAAAATAGCCAAATTTTTTCTGATTATCTCATCTTTGCTTTCTGCTTTTTTGGTTTTAAATGCGCTTATTTTAATGCCGCTCTCAAAGGAACTTCAAGCAAATTTTATAGATTATAAAAAAACGCAGGCGAGATTTAACATAGAAGCTACGGAATTTGGGCAAAAATTTTCAGATTGGTTTGTCTTTATAAACGACTCCGGCAAAGATTATTACAAAGAGATAATCATGTATCAAAATGAAGAAGGCAAAGATAGAATCATCTCCGCTTCGGAAGCCTTGATAAACAATCAGCAAGGAGAGATAAGCCTTGAGCTTAAAGGCGGGAAAGCTTACGACATCGCAAAAGACGAGATAAATCAGCTTGATTTTGAGACAATGCTCATACGTATGTTTATCAGCGATAAGGTAAGAGGTATTGACAATATAAGGACATATTGGTTTGACATATTTGACGATAAAAGAAAGGCGAAAGATTTTGTATTTTTTATGCTTATCGCACTTTTTCCGTTTGCCACTACGCTTTTTGCCCTATCATTTGGCATAGTTACATATAGATATGAGCGAAGCGGTATCTATTTTTATATCTCTTTGGTGATATTAGCCTATTTTGTCGCCGTGATGATATTGCAGCAGTATCACCCCATAGTAAGCGTTATTTGGACATTTGGCGCGACAGCCGCACTCTCTTATATAGTATTTAGACAAAAAATCTTAAAGCGTTTTTAGATGAGAGTTTTTCTCTATCTAAGTTATGATGGAAGCAAATTTTTTGGTTTTCAGCAGCAGCCAAATAAAAACGCCGTCATGGATAGAGTTATTTTTGCACTAAAAGAGCTTGGCATAACTTCAAAACCCATAGGAAGTTCGCGCACCGATAAAGGTGTGCATGCGCTAAATCAAACGGTTCATATAGACCTGCCGCCCTTTTGGGAAGATTTGGACAAGCTTCAAAATACGCTAAATTGCCTTTTGCATCCGTACATACATGTAAGAAAAATAGTAAAAAGCGACCTTCATGCAAGATTTGACGCCAAAAAAAGATTGTATAGATACATATGCTACACAGGTGAATACGATCCGCTTTTAAGCGATTACGCGCTTTTTTTGCCAGAATTTGATTTGACTTTTATCAACAAAGCACTTTCGCTTTTTTTGGGCAGGCATGATTTTGGTTTTTTCAAAAAAACGGGCAGTGAAACCAAAGACGATATAAGGACTTTGTATAAAGCCGACGTGTACATGTATAAAAACTTTTTAGTTTTTAGATTTTTGGGCGATGGCTTTTTGCGTTCGCAGGTTAGAATGATGACGCAGGCAATTTTAAGCGCGCAAAAAGGGATTTTAAGTTTGGAGGATTTAAAAATGCAGATAGACAAAAAAAGACGCGTTTTCACCGAATCCGCCCCTGCCTGCGGACTATATTTAAGCAGAGTGTATTATTAAATTTTCATCATGATTTTTATATCAATAACAATATTAAAAATTTAAAAAAAGATATTTGAAGTAGCTCTTGGTCTATCAAAAATATAAATACTAAAAGACTTAGAAACTGCATGTGCTTTGGCAGCTTTTTCATATCATGAGTTTTGCAAAACCAAAAATAACTGTAAAAAATATAACTTTACGGTATGTTAGATACAAAAACAGTAAATACATACAGTAAACTTCCAAAAATCACATATATGACGGAAAATTCATAAAATCTTAATTCTTTGGTTGTTATAATCACCCATAAATTTTAAAAAGCAGGTCTTCAAATGTCTGAAATTTTTATCTTCACGAGTTTAATCAGCGATAACCACACTTGGCTTGTTCTATCGCAAATGCTTATCGTTGCGGTTATTATCTTAGTTATCGCTAAAGCCGCTACTTCATCTATGCAGCTGGTTCCCGGCGGCGCGCAAAATGTGATGGAAGCATTTTTGGAAGGTATCATAGGTGT
>JAIROK010000111.1 GCA_031257555.1 Campylobacteraceae bacterium
CGAGAAAGAGAAGATTTTGGCTGTTGAGGAGCATTTAAGAGCTGAAGTCGTGGGACAAGACGAGGCTATCCACGCGATAGGGCGGGCTATAAAAAGAAATAAAGCGGGACTTAGCGAGGTAAATAAGCCCATAGGAAGTTTTCTATTTTTAGGACCCACAGGCGTTGGAAAGACCCAAAGCGCGAAAGCGCTGGCGAGATTTTTGTTTGACAGCGAAAAAGCGCTTTTGAGATTTGACATGAGCGAATATATGGAAAAACATACCGTAAGCCGTCTTGTCGGAGCGCCTCCGGGATACGTCGGATACGAAGAGGGCGGACAGCTGACTGAAGCTGTGAGGCGAAAACCGTACAGCGTTATTTTATTTGACGAGATAGAAAAAGCGCATCCTGATGTATTTAATATACTTTTGCAAGTCTTAGACGACGGGCGTTTGACGGATAATAAAGGCGTTACGGTTGATTTTAAAAATACGATTATTATTTTAACTTCAAATATAGCAAGTGCGAAGATTATGGAGACGGAGGGCGATACAAGGCGTACGGCGGTTTTGGGCGAACTTAAAAACTATTTTAAGCCCGAATTTTTAAACCGACTTGACGATATAGTGATTTTCAATCCATTGGGAGAAGACGGCTTAAGAGAGATTGTCTATATCATGTTTGGAGATATCAAAAGAAAACTTGAAGCAAAATCTATAGAGGCAACTCTTACAAAAGAGGCTGCCAATCTGATAGCAGAGGCGGGATTTGATACGGTTTACGGCGCAAGACCGCTAAGACGCGCTTTGTATGAGCTTGTGGAAGATAAACTTGCCGAACTTTTATTGGAAGATAAAGTACACGAGGGCGATAGGTTGAAAATAGACGCAAAAGAGGGCAGGATAGATATAGCGGTTGAAAATTAATATTGTGCGGGAATGGTTGAATTTTGCCATTCCAGTATTAAAAATAAAAATTTTTCTCGCACGTAGGTAAGAAATCAAATTACTTTGTCATTTCCGCGCAGGCGAGAATCTATAAAAATATGAGAATCCATAGATTTATCTATGAGGACAGAATTCCCGTTTTTACAGGAATGACGAAACGACATGAAAATTACATAAATAGTAAAGTGCAACCTCTTTTGTAAAAATTATCTATCGTCTCATTTTTATTAAATACTTGACAGTGTCAAATGGAAGTTAATCTCCAAAGAAGTAAGAAAATCACCCATATATCATTCTTGTGCTTGGCGTCAATCTTAGTAGAAGCGTAAAACACGTAGGAATGCAAGAATCCAATATATCCATATAAAAATAAATAGAAACAAATATGAATGCAAAATATAACAGATAAATTTTAAAGCAAAAAGGATAAGTAAAGCTTATATTATTAAAATTGCATAAAGTAAAACAAAAAGAGTTTCTTTATTAAGTAAAAGATTTAAAAAACCAGCTTTTATATCATTTGTCGGTGTTTTATTTATATTGATTGGTATATTTGGGCTGTTTTTGTTTGGATTGCATCAATGCTATACATGTGAATCTCCGCTTGGATGCGCTCTTGGTAGAAATGATTTTACTTATTTAAATTTGCAAAATATTCTCATATTTACATTTTTTAGTGCAATTTTTATTTGGCATCTTAACGGAACTTACAGGTGTTTTTCTGCTCTCTAAAACAGTACAGAATATACAAATTTTTTATAATAAACTAAATATATACTTTGCTATATTTATCCTTTTTGCACCTTCATTAAAAAATATAATAGCTTCGTCAAAGCATTTTTTCTTGATTGAAATAACGTATATAAGGGCATATTTAATTTTAACGAAATTGTATATGAGATTACATATTGTAGCATTTTTATATGTGTAATTTATTTTTTATGCAAAAACAGCGTTTATCTATCCAGAGTTTTTTATGCTGCATTGTCCAAAGACAGTTTTGCAAGATGGTTTTTTTATACGGTATTGACGATGTTTGTTTTTATTTTTAACGTATGCATGTTTGAAGATTTCAGTATAATTGTATTTATACCATATCCTTTGTCGGTTTTAACAGCATATTGCAGGATATCTAAAACAGATGAGGTAAAAAGTATTACTGCTGATGAAACACCGCGTTATACTCATGGTCTAATTATTATCTTATGTATTATTACTGTGCTTATCATGGCATTAAACATGTGTAATTTTGTAGGTTTTATGCTGTATATATTTTCTATGCCTATGGTTGTGATTTTTCCTTTTTCTGTAGTGTTTGTTTTACAGAGTTATAATTTGACAAAAGCAGTGATATATGTTGCTGTTATAGAGATAATAGTTTTTTGATGTTTATTTTTTACGCCGCTTAGTAAACTGTTTACCCGCTAAGTAGTTTTTTAAGAATGTTACAGTAAAATCTCGCGTTAAATTATTTACAAAGGAATTTTATGAAGCGCACATATCAGCCGCACAATACGCCAAGCAAGAGAACTCATGGATTTCGTGCGAGAATGAAAACTAAAAACGGCAGAAAAGTTATCAATGCGCGCCGTGCAAAAGGCAGAAGAAGATTGGCAGTATAGGTTCTTATCGCTCTTTGAAAAAGAGTGATGAGTTTTCAATAGTTTATAAAGTTGCAAATAAGTGGCACTGTGAAGGTGCCGTGGTCTTTTACAAAATGTCAGACGAAAAAAAAGTGGGTTTTACCGCAGGCAAAAAAGTAGGCAATGCTGTTCTTAGAAACCGTGCCAAAAGAAGGCTTAGAGCGATATTTGCACAAACGGAACAAAGGTTAAAAGACGGCATTTATGTCTTTGTGGCAAAAGAGGGTTTGAAAAATATGGATTATAAACAGTTAAGAAGCTCGCTTTTGTGGTCATTTAAACGGCTTGAATGTTTTAGGTAATGAGAAGATTTGCATTAAGGTTTTTGAAACTTTATCAGAGATTTTTTACGATTTTTAGTTTCGGAAGTTGCCGTTATTATCCGACGTGTTCGGAATATGCAAAATGGTTGTTTGAGTATGATAATCCTGCTTTGGCTTTTATAAAAAGCGCGCTTAGGATACTGCGTTGCAATCAACTTTTCAAAGGTGGTATCGATTATCCTAAGATAAAAAGAAGCAGGATAAAAACCCCTAAATTCTTAACAAGTTCGTCTAAAAAAACAGATATTGCGGTGTGGTTTATACCGACGAATAAGAGAAATTTTTTTGTAGTTAAATCACTTCGCAAAGTATAAAAATTAAATTTTAAGGATTTTTCGTGATAGACAAAATGAGCACACAGCAAAGAGTGATATTGGCAGTATCTTTGGCTTTTTTATTTTATGTTTTATATGCATATTTTTTCATTCCAAAACAACCTGTTGTTTCAAGTCAAAATGTAACCAAAACAGAATTTAGCGTGAGCAATGTTCCTCAAACTTCCGATACGTCTATATCCAAGGCAGTTCCATCTTCTCAAAGCAGTGATAGTAGCGAAGTTATAACTTATGTTAGATCAGATGATTTTGAGATACACATAGATAAGTTCGGGCGTATAAGCAGATATTTTTTAAATGGTGAAAATTTCAAAGATGACAATGGACAAAGAATCCAATTGATAGATGAAAGTTTTAATCTTTTACCTTTAGAGATTAGATTTTCCGATGCAAATTTATACAAAGAAGCATTTGAGATTTCCTATACGGCAAGCACGTCGGAGATATTGCTCAAAGATGAACCGCAAATTTTGGTGCTTACTCAAAGGTTGTCAAATATCGATGTAACAAAAAAGATAACATTTACAAAAGATAAGGGTTACTTGATAGAGGTTTCTTTATCACAGCCAAAAAGCTATTTTATAAGTACGGGTTTTCGTCCGAATCAATTAGCTGACGGGTATGCTTTTCATGGGGCGATTGTCAAAAAAGCCGATGGTTCTTTGGAAAAAATAGACGATGGCGATTTGAAAAAACAAGAAGATTTTATCGGTGCTTATTTTGCTGCAGCATCAGATAGATACTATACGACATTACTTGCAAGCACCAATGAAAATGAAGGAATTGACGTAAGTATACTGCCTGTTTCTGATAAAAATCCAAATATTTTCATCAAGGGCAAGGAAAATCTTAAGCTTCAAGGTTACATAGGTCCAAAATCAAGAGCTGCTATATATGCAGTAGATGAGAAGCTTGATGATGTTATAGAGTATGGATTTTTTACACTTTTATCAAAGCCTATATTTTCACTACTATACTTTATTCACTCAAAAGTAGGAAATTGGGGTTGGTCTATAGTTATTATAACGCTTTTAATCAGATTTGTTCTTTATCCGCTTACATATCGCGGCATGGTTTCTATGAACAAAATAAAAGATTTAATGCCAAAAGTTAAAGAGTTACAATTAAAATATAAAGATGACAAGCAAAAATTAAATATTCATATGATGGATTTGTATAAAAAGCACGGCGCAAATCCCATGGGCGGATGTTTGCCGATACTTATACAAATTCCGATATTTTTTGCAATTTACAGAGTGTTGGTAAATACTATAGAGCTTAAAAATGCAGAATGGATTTTGTGGGTGAAGGATCTTGCCGTTATGGATCCATACTATATTTTACCGGTTGCTATGGGACTTACTATGTTTTTGCAGCAAAAGATTACTCCTTCAAATTTTGCAGATCCGACACAGGAAAAAATTATGAAGTTTTTGCCGTTAATATTTACGGTGTTTTTCTTGTGGTTTCCTGCCGGTTTGACGCTTTATTGGTTTGTGAATAATCTCTTTTCTATTGCTCAACAAATGTATGTAAATAAAATTTTTAAAAATAAAAAAGCTACAGCAATAAAAGAAAAGGCATAGTCAATGATAGAAGTAATCGCAGATACATTAGAAGAGGCTTACTCAAAGGCGGCAAAAGAGTTGTCTTGCTCTGTGACGGAACTTGAACTCAATGTCATTCAATATCCTAAAAAGGGTTTTTTAGGGCTTGGTAGAAAAAATGCTATAGTGGAAGCTAGAAAGATAGGCGGTAAAAATTTTACTCAAAAGCATGAAAAAAGTTTTCATGGAAAAAACAGAAATGACTTTCAAAATACCCAGCACGGAAAAAAACATACGGAAAAATCCGAAAAACATGAAAAGAAAGAAACACAAAGACCTCATTCGCAAGACAAAAAAGAGTTTAAAAATGTCGAATCTCCAGCAGTAAATGCGCAGAAGGTAAAAAAACCTGTAAATACTGCTACTCAATTTGATGAGAAGTTTCACAAAGAAAAGGTAAATCCAAGTAGTGTTATATATGAGGTAAGAGAGAAGATTGAACTTCTTTTTAGCAATTTATGTTTTGAGATTACCAGTATAAATGTTTCTGTTTATGATGATGAGACTTTGCTGATAGAAATTGATGGTCCTGATGCTGCGCTTTTGATAGGAAAAGAGGGATGCAGATATAAAGCGCTTTCATATCTTTTGTATAGTTGGATTAATATTAAATATGCTCTTGGAATAAGACTTGAAATTGCCGAGTTTTTGAAAAATCAAGAAGAGATGATGGGAAAATACTTAATTCCAATTATTGAGCGCATATATACGCAAGGAAGAGGACAAACAAAAATACTTGACGGAGTGCTTATAAAAATTGCACTTGAAAGGCTTCGCGGTGAATTTCCGGAAAAATATGTCGGCATTAAAAATGGCAAAGACGGTGGGAGATTTATCGTTGTAAATGATTTTAACAGGAAAAACACATAGAGACAATAGCTGCGATTGCAACCGCTCATGGAATAGGCTCTATAGCGGTTGTAAGAGTAAGTGGAACAAAAGCTTATGAGACAGCCCTTTTGCTTTCACGCAAATCTTCATTAGCTCCAAGACATGCTACGTTTTCATCTATATATGATGAAAAAAATGAACTCATTGACCAAGTTATCATTATCTATTTCAAAGCTCCAAAAAGTTATACGACAGAAGATATAGTTGAATTTCAATGCCATGGCGGTATAATGGTTGCAAATATGGTTTTAGAGGCTGTTTTGAAAAATGGCATTAGACTTGCAAATCCGGGAGAATTTACAAAAAGAGCTTTTTTGAATGGGCGCATAGATTTAAGTAAGGCTGAGGCTATAGGAAAACTTATAGAAGCTAAAAGTATTGGCGCGGCAAAACTTCTTTCAAGACATTTAAAAGGTGAACTGCAAAAATTTGTTGAAAAAGCAAGAGAAGATTTGCTTGAAATTATGGCTTTTATTGAGGTTACTATTGATTATGCTGAAGAGGATTTGCCTAAAGATATAGAAAAACAAGCAACTGAAAAATTGAAACTTTTGATAATTTCTCTTGAGAGGATTTTGGAAAATTCCAAACAGCGCGAGGGATTGATAGAAGGGTTTAAAATAGCGATAGTAGGCAAAACAAATGTAGGGAAAAGTTCACTTTTAAATAAGCTTTTGCAATATGAGCGCGCTATTATAAGCGATGTGGAAGGAACGACGAGAGACACGATAGAAGAAGAGATAAAGATAGGCACGCACATCGTAAAGTTTGTCGATACTGCCGGCATAAGAGAGGCAGATAACGAAATAGAAAAGATAGGCATCAAGCGTTCTTTAAGTGCGATAGAGGCTGCAGATATCATTATAGGTATTTTTGATAACTCAAGAGAGACAAACAGCGAAGATAGGGATATATTAAAATTACTGCAAGATGCAAGTGTAAATAAAAAGGTTTTTCACGTAATAAATAAATGCGATTTACAAAATCGTTTTGATGTAACACTTCTTGAAAATCCAATAAAAGTGAGCTGCAGGCAAGATATAAAACCATTGACTGATATGATAAATGAATATCTAAATACATTAGATATAAATGAAGAGATAATGCTCTCATCAGCAAGGCAGATTACGGCAGTTTCAAAAACGCTTGAAAATCTCAAATCCGCGCAAGATTTGCTAAAAGAAGGAGCGCTTGAGCTGTTCTCTTTCCATCTAAATGAAGCCATAGGCATGCTTTCATTTATTACAAGAGCTTATGAGAGAGATGAAGTATTGGAGGCTATGTTTAGTAAATTTTGTCTTGGTAAATAGTTTTTTATATATGTAAATTTGAGAGAAAATTTAGATAAGTATCTTTATGGATATTTTCACTCATCTCCAAATTTATCCATCATATCATACAGCGCTTTTCCGTCACTTTTGTATATATCGCAGCTTAATTTATCGCCCAAATCGCAGCCTTTTTTATAAAACTGCATCGCTTTGGCTTCATCTTTTTTTACGCCCGCGCCCATCAAATATGCACCGCCTGCGGATAAGCAGCCGCTTATATCTTTGCCGTTGCATCCTTTTACGGTATATTCTATGGCTTTGTCAAAATCCGGTTTATCTTTTATGGCATATAAAGAGCCCGTTAGAGTGCAGGCTTTGGCGTCATTTTTCTTATCGCAAAGTTCTTTGTTTGCATCAAAATCAAGTGTTAATTGGGCAAAACAAACACAAACTGTCAAACATAAAAACGTTAACATCTTCATGTAAATCCTTTATTAGTAGAAAATACCTTAAGCAAAACTCCGCTTTTTAACGCGCCGATAAGCCCTTTTTTTGTAAAATCCATAAAAACTTTTTGAAGGTTACGCGATGAAAACTACAGCCGAAATTTTAAAAGCTCACAAACTTACAGAT
>JAIROK010000032.1 GCA_031257555.1 Campylobacteraceae bacterium
CTTCGTACAAGGAAGGAACACTGCGTGAGAAAATATTTGGCTATCGCTATTTGCCGGACAATCACCCAGCCGCTTATTACCGCGACATCGAAAAGGTGAAAAAAGAGGAAGCGGGCAAAAAATAGATATTGCTTAAGGAGAAAATATGATTGAAATAAAAAATTTATCAAAAAGTTATATACGGTCGGACAAGAGCGTTGTTCCGGTATTGAAAAATATCAGTTTGACCGTACCCGATCGCTCTATAACGGCGATTGTTGGTCCGAGCGGTGCGGGTAAATCCACGCTTTCTAAATGCATCAGTTTGTTGGAACATCCGACGCAGGGCTCTATATTGGTTAACGGCAAAGACCTGTCCAATCTTTCGGGTGAAAGTCTGCGCCAAGAACGCCGCGCTATAGGCACCATTTTTCAATCATCTGCTTTATTGCACAGAAAAACAGCCGCGCAAAATATCGCTCTTCCCTTGGAGTATTTGGGCGTTGTGAAATCCGATATTGAAAAGAGAGTAAAAGAGCTGTTGGAGGCGGTTAGCTTGTCGGATAGAGGCAATTACTATCCGTCTCAATTGTCCGGAGGTCAGCAGCAGCGCGTAGGCATAGCCCGTGCGTTAGCGCTCCATCCGCAGGTACTTTTGTCCGATGAGGCTACTTCGGGATTAGACCCGCAGTCAACAAAGACTATTTTGCGTCTTTTGAAAAAACTTCGCGATGAGTTTGATTTGTCTATCATTTTGATTACGCATGAGATGGATGTGGTGCGCAATATCGCAGACTCCATTGCCGCGATAAGAGACGGCGAGATAGTAGAGCAGGGCAAAGTGCAAGACCTTGTGTCAAATCCAAATTCCGAGATCGGCAGACAGCTCATATCTCTTAGGGTCGCAGAAGCATTTAACAACAGACATCTTGTCGCAGAACTTACTTACGGCGACAATGTCCCTTCCGACTGGTCGCAGATACTAAGCAAACAGTTAAACGTCAATGTGCATCTGCTGGGAGCAAATATCGAACAGATAGGCGAAAAGAGTTTTTACGGACGCGCGCTTGTGGGATTTGAGTTTTTATATGCGGACAGGGCGGATATCTTGACGATAACCAACGCTTTGCGCCAAATCGGCTTGCATGCGGAGTTTAAAAACAATATAAGCTTTAGCGAAAGCAAGGGGAGGGTAGCAGTATGAGCGCGCAAGTATTGGGAAACGATACGCCGTGGGCGGAAGTGCATACCTTGCTTATACCCGCTTATCTTGAAACGGTAACGATGGTGGGTATTGTCATGGCGCTTGTCATTATCATCGGCGGGATAACCGGCATATTGCTGTTTAACACTTCGGATTTCGGGCTGTTTCCAAAGCGGCGGTTTAATTATGTGCTTAGCTGGTTTGTAAATATCGGTCGTTCACTGCCGTTTTTGGTTTTGATGGCGGCTATTATCCCTTTTACAAAATACATCACGGGAACAACGATAGGTATCCGCGCCGCCGTTGTGCCGATGGTCATAGCCGGAACGCCGTTTTTTGCAAGGCTTGTCGAAAACGCTCTGCGCGATTTGCCGCGCGAAGTAAATGCCGTCGGGCTTGTATCGTGCGGCTCTTTTTTTCAGATTATCACGCGCGCACAGCTTAGCGAAGCGTTTCCGAGCATTATAGCCGCTATCACGCTAAATACTATCTCGATGATAGAGTATTCGGCGATTGCCGGCACGATAGGTGCGGGAGGCATAGGATATTTAGCCGTTGTTTACGGCTATCAGAGGTTTGATCACAATATCATGATTTCTACTATTATCATTTTGATTGTGAGCATACAGATTATTCAGTGGATAGGCGATTACCTTGTCCGCAAAACAAGCCATTAAAGGAGTTTATTTATGGCGCAGGATGTAAATTTTCAATTGAAAAAAAATAGAAAACCGTTATGGGTTACTTTAGGTATTGTCGTATTGGTTGTGGCAGTAGGTCTGTTTTTCTACTTCAAATCCCAAAGGTCTGATGTAGTAGTTTTCACAGATACGCTTAAAGTTCATCATATGCCCTCTTATGCAGGCGAAGAGAAGATACTAAAATATATCGCCGAACATGTCGCGCCAGATTACGGTATCAAAGTAGAACCTGTTGCATTGCAAGACGACTTGCAAGCCAACAGGATAGTTGCGGAGGGAGGATATGCCGGTACTATTCTTCAACATCAATGGTGGCTTAAACAAGTCGTTGAAGCTAACGGTTTTGAGTTAACGCCCACAGTTGAGGTATTTCAATGGAGTTTTGCCATATATTCGGATAAATATAAAAGCATTGACGAATTGCCTGAGGGCGCAGTGATAGCCATACCCATAGACGGCGCAAATCAAGGGCAGGCACTGTGGCTGTTGGAACGCGAGGGCTTGATAGGGCTTGATAAAAATATAGAGCCAAAAACCGCCAAGATAAAAAATATCGTTGATAATCCAAGAAAGTTTGAGTTTAAAGAGTTGGACTTGCTGACTATGCCGCGCGTATTGGACTCCATAGATGCGGGCATAACATATGTTTCGTTGTTTGACGCGGGTAAAATCCCAAGAGAAAAAGGGATACTTTTTCCAAAAACTCCAAGAACTTTCGCTTCGCGTTTAGTTATAGGAACAAAATTTTTAAATAACCCGTACATCAAGAAACTTCAAGAGGCGTTTGCCGACCCAAGAGTGCAAGAGTATCTAAGAACGACGGACGACCCTCTGGTACAAGGTGTTTTGACACCGGTGTCGGATAATTAGGAGTTTTACATGGCACAAAATTTTACGATAAAAAAGAGTAACAAATCCGTATGGATTGTTTTAGGTATAGCCGCGTTAATCACGGTAATTGGCATAGTTTATTATATCAAGTCTCAAAAGTCCGATACTATAGTTTTCACAGACACGCTAAAAGTGCATTTTGAACCGGCTATGGCGGGAGAGGAGCGCATAATAAAATTTGTTGCCGAAAATATCGCTCCCGATTACGGTATCAAGATAGAAGCTGTGGGTCTGCAAGACCCCGTGCAAGCCGACCGCGCCGTAGCCGAAGGACAATACGCCGCGACTATCTATCAGCACCAATGGTGGCTAAAGCAGGTGGTGGACGCCAACGGTTTTGATTTGACGCCTGTTTTTCCGATATATCAGTGGGGATTTGGAATTTATTCGGATAAGCATGCAAGCATCGACGAACTGCCCGATGGCGCAACGGTAGTCGTGCCTGTAGATGGGGCAAATCAAGGGCAGGCGCTATGGCTTTTGCAAAGAGAGGGACTAATAGGCTTAAATCCTGATATAGAGCCAAGAGTCGCCAAAATCCGCGACATTATATCTAACCCGCGCGGATTTGAGTTTAAAGAGCTCGATTTATTGACGCTGCCTCGCATTTTGGATTCTGTCGATGCGGCGGTAGGGTATGTATCGCAGTTTGATGCGGGAAAAATCTCAAGAGCAAAAGGGATACTTTTTCCTCCTGCTCCAAAAACGTTTGCCTCGCAGCTTGTTATAGGAACGAAGTTTTTAAATGACCCGAATATTAAAAAGTTGCAGCAGGCTTTTGCCGACCCAAGACTTAGAACATATCTTGAAACGACGGACGACCCTCTGGTACAAGGTGTTTTGACACCAGTGTCGGACAATTAGGAGTTTTACATGGCACAAAATTTTACGATAAAAAAGAGAAACAATCTTGTTTGGACTATAGTCATTTTAGTTGCATTAGCCGCTGTGCTGGGCGTGTTTTTTTATACCAAAGCGTCAAAGCCCGATAAGGTGGTGTTTGGCGAGACGCTGAAAATCCATTATGAACCGGCGGAAGCGGGCGAAGAGAAGATATTAAAATATATCAACGAACATATAGCCCCGGACTACGGTATCAAGATAGAGGGCGTGGGCATACAGGATTCATCTTTGGGTAACGGCGCGGTAGCTTCCGGAGAACTTGCCGCGTCTATTTATCAGCATGAATTGTGGTTAAGAGAGGTCATTGCGGCTAACGGTTTTGAGTTGAGCGCCGTTTTTCCTATCTTTCAATGGGGGTTTGGTATCTATTCGGATAGATACACAAGTATAGATGAACTGCCTGAGGGTGCGTTAGTCGCTATACCGGTAGACGGGGGCAATCAAGCCCAAGCGTTGTGGCTTTTGGAGCGCGAAGGGTTTATAAATTTGAGCGGCGAACGCCAAAATGCGAGAATCAAAGATATCGTGAACAATCCGCTCAATCTTAAATTTAAAGAGTTTGACTTTTTGGCGTTGCCGCGCGTATTGGACTCCGTTGATATCGCCGTTGGTTACGTTTCAAATTTTGATGCGGGTAAAATTCCGCGAAGCAAAGGGCTTTTATTTCCTAAAGCTCCGAGAATTTTTGCCAGCCAGCTTGTTATCGGAACGAAGTTTTTAGACGACCCGCAAATCAAAAAACTTCAAGAGGTATTTAAAGACCCAAGACTAAGAGAGTATCTTGAAACGACGGACGACCCGCTGGTACGCGGTATATATACGCCCGTTTCGGATAATTGATTTTACAAGGAGGGTTATTATGCCAAATAATATACATTTTACGATAAAAAAGAGACATAACTTAGCGTGGATTATCTTGAGCATTGTTATATTAGCTATAGCCATAGGCACGTTTTACTATTTTAAATCCCAAAGGTCGGATATAGTCGTTTTCACAGATAAGCTTAAAGTTCATTATTTGCCTTCTTATGCGGGCGAGGAGAGAATTATTAAATATATCGACGAATATATAGCTCCTGATTACGGTATCAAAGTAGAAGCTGTAGCTTTGGCTGATGGTACGCAAGCCAATAGGATAGTTGCGGAGGGAGGGTATGCGGGCACTGTTCTTCAACACCAATGGTGGCTTAAGCAAGTTGTGGAAGCTAACGGTTTTGAGTTAACGCCTACCGTAGAAGTGTTTCAGTGGAGTTTTGCCATATATTCGGACAGATACAAAAATGTGGATGAATTGCCCGAAGGTGCGGTGATAGCCATACCCATAGACGGCGCAAATCAAGGGCAGGCACTGTGGCTGTTGGAACGCGAGGGTTTGATAGGGCTTGATAAAAATATAGAGCCAAAAACCGCCAAGATAAAAAATATCGTCGATAATCCAAGAAAGTTTGAGTTTAAAGAGTTGGATTTGCTGACCATGCCGCGCGTTTTGGATTCTATAGATGCGGGGGTAAGCTATGTATCGCTGTTTGATGCGGGTAAAATCTCAAGAGATAAAGGGATACTTTTTCCAAAAGCTCCAAGGACTTTTGCTTCACGTTTAGTTATCGGAACAAAATTTTTAAATGACCCGTATATAAAGAAACTTCAAGAAGCGTTTGCCGACCCAAGAGTGCAAGAGTATCTTGAAACGACGGACGACCCGCTGGTACAAGGTGTTTTAACGCCGGTGTCGGATAATTGATTTTTGCGGATTTTTAGTGCCTTTGTCATGAAGTGGGTATTTGCTTTCGCGTAATTTCAAACGGCGTCGAGCAGTTAGATAGACGAGGAAAATATAAACTTTTTTGATGCGGGTGAAAAATTTATTTTTCAGCTTATTTTGATGAGAGAATATCAAGACAGCGTGAGGTTTTGGCTTGTTGTGAAGCAGGCTGTTTTGGTGCAGGACGCGTATTTTTAGAGCAGCAGCAGTCTTGCTTTAAGAGTTGATATATTTTTGACTTGTTGTGAGGAGTAAGTCTTATAAAAATCGGTGAGATTTGGTATCGGCGTTTGGCAAAGAGACTTAAAAAACACTTGGTTGTAAAAAACAGAGTGTGGGTTTAATTTAAATTTTTTTGATTTGCTGCGAAGCAAGTCCATACAAAAAGGAGTAAACGTGGGAAAAAAGTTTTATTTTAACGCATTTGAGATGAATTGTTCGGGACATCAAGCGCCCGGACTTTGGGCACACCCAAAAGACCGCTCTTGGGAGTATAAGGATTTGGATTATTGGATAAGTCTTGCCAAAAAACTTGAAGAGGGTTTTTTCACGGCGATTTTCATTGCCGATGTGGTTGGTTATTATGACGTTTACAAAGGAAATGCCCGCGCCGCCGTAAAAAGCGGAGCGCAGATACCTCTTAATGACCCGTTACAATTAGCTGCCCCGATAGCATACGCTACAAAACATATCGGTATTGGCGTGACTGCCTCCACAAGCTTTGAACACCCTTATACGTTTGCGCGCAGGATTGCCACGGCAGACCACTACACAAAAGGACGTGTGGGATGGAATATAGTCACTTCGTATCTTGAAAGCGGCGCGCACAACGTCGGAGAAAACAGTCTGGAAGAGCATGATAAACGTTATGAAATTGCAGACGAGTATCTTGAAGTTATCTACAAACTGCTTGAGGGAAGCTGGGAAGATGATGCAGTGGTACGTGAGCGTGAAAAAAGAGTATTTGCCGACCCGGATAAAGTTCATGAGATAGGACATAAAGGCAAGTATTTTGAAGTGCCGGGCATTGGTTTGACCGAGCCATCTCCTCAAAGAGTGCCGGTTTTATTTCAAGCCAGCACTTCCGAGGCGGGGCAAAACTTTTCGTCAAAACACGCGGAGGCTGTTTTCATTTCCGGACCTTCAAAATCACACTTAAGAGATGTCGTTTCGTCTATCAGGCAAAAAGCTGTGAAAGAGGGCAGAAATGCCAATGATATTTTGATTTTTGATTTGATAACTATCATTGTAGATGAGACGGACGAAAAAGCGCGTTCAAAGTTTGAAGAGTACCGGCAGTATATTTCAAACGAGGGTGCGCTTGCTCTGCTTTCGGGTTGGACGGGCGAGGATTTTGGCAAGTTTAAACCAAGTGATTTTGTGAAAGATATCGATTTTGGCGAGGGTTCAACGTTTATTGAACATCTAACGCAAGGACAGGATAAAGACTGGACTATCGAAGATGTGGCAAAGTGGGTTGGTATCGGAGGAGTGGGACCCACATTTGTAGGTTCGCCTGCAACTGTGGCGGACGCTTTGGAAGATTGGGTCAAAGAGACGGACGTTGACGGCTTTAACGTAGCATACGCCGTATCGCATGAGACATTTGAAGATATCATAAAATATCTTATTCCGGAGCTTCAAAAAAGAGGTGTGTATCCTACATCTTACAATGAGGGTACATTAAGAGAAAAGCTGTTTGGTTACTCAAAACTTCCGGACACTCATCCCGCGGCACGCTACCGCGATATAGAAAAGGTGAAAAAAGAGTAGTAATCTACAAGCCGGCAGATAAGCTGCCGGTTTAAATTTATAAATTAATACGCAAAAGCATGAAAGCTTTTTGTTTATGTATTTTGTGGGTAGCCAACTTCATATATACTTGTGTTTTTATTTTTACAAAAGAAAGACGAAACTTTACCGTTTTATTTATGCAATCAATACAAATAAATATTTTTATTATATTTATGAAGCATTTTTGTTATAATGGCATGTATATTTTACTTTTGGAAAAAACAATGAAAAACTTTATCAAACTCTTAATGCTTCTAATCTTTTGTTCCCAATACTCAAACGCTTACGCTCCTCATAAGCCTACTGAATGTTCTTTAAGTAGATATACAGGAAATAATACCAAATGCGTGAAACTTGTATATAATGAAGTAAATGAAAGACTTGATAGATCATACAAAGAGATTTTAAAAAATATTCCAAGAATAGGTGATATAGAAGTTGTACAAGAGTATATCTCGTTACTAAAAGAAAAAAATGAGATTTGCGGTAAAAATCCAAAAAACAAGATAAAAGCAGATTGTGAGATAGAAGAAGAACGCGGTTATGAACCAAACGATGAAACTTTAGATTGTGAAGTAGCAAAAGCTGATTTTTGTAACTTTTACGAATATTACGGATACACTTTAAAAAACATTCCCGAATTTACCGTTGAAGCAATCTCAAATAAACATAACTTATGGCTTAAATCAAAAAATGAATTTTGTGAAAAATACTCAAACGATGAGATAAAACTAAAATCCTGTCATATTGATTATTCCATTCCAAAACTAAATGAACTTTGGGATATAGAGGAGATACTCTCAGAACATCCGTTTGAGGGTAAGTGGGCAGATTGCGAGTATGACAATAGGGATGTTAATCTTACTTGCAGAACATATTTCAGAGTAGAGCAGGATGATAATGTATGTGGCGGCGATTGGTACAGGGCAAATCCTGATGATCGTCACATTGTTATGTTGCTTTATGACAAAATTGCTAACCGCTTACGTGATGTTAAAATTTGCTATTCAAAGGATGCCGATGGCGGCTGCGATGTCCTTGAAGACGGTTATGATAAACAGGGTAGAATGACTTATAAGACAACTGTTCCTTTTTCGGAATGGGAAAAATTCGACGATGGTATATATGGGCGATCGGGGCAATATTTTAACAATGAACGTTCCCTCTCTACAGGTATTAAAACCCCCTTCTTACCAAACGAGAGAGAAGAGTTAATCCAAACATACAAATGGCTTCAAGACTGCCTGAACTACAAAGGAAAATAGTATGAGTAACGAATTTACAGATAATGAATTAAGGTCTATAGCGCTGAATGCCGTTGGAAGAACAAGCGAAGCAGGAGGTAAGTCTGTCATAAGGATAGGTTTGGCAATACCGGATGGGCATATAACAGATGATGCCAAAATAAACTATCCTCCAAAAGGCAGTAAAGAGAGTTTTAATTCTGGTTTTTCAGTAGGAGTATTTCAATGGGATATAGGAGCAAAGAAAAACGGCAAAGAGATAATAGAAGTTTACAATAACTCCGAATATGTAAAAAGCGGTAAAGGGAAAAGTATACCTGAAGATAAAGTGGACGCATACGCTCTTGTTCTTCAGCAAAATAGAGATGTTGATATGTTTGGAAATGAGAATTCCGACAAGAATAGAATGGACATAAGGCGAATAAGAGAGAAGGATACAGTAAATATAGAGTATCGTGAAAAACTTGCAAGATCGTTAAACAGCTTCTTCAACACAGATGAAGGTTATAAATTTATCGTCTCATTACAAGAAAGACAGTATGAAACAAATCTAAAACCTGTAATGGAAGAGGCGTTAAATAGTAAAGCAGTTCAAAGTATGAGTAGAGAAGATGCGGTAGAAACATTATCAGCAGTAGCAAAGTTAAAAAATCAGGCAAACGGTGATATCTCTACTTTTATAAAAGATGAAAAAAATATCCATACTAAACAGGAGATTATTGACAAGATAAAAGCCACTCATGGAAAGTATGTAGACGATGGTATAGATAAAACTCTCAAAGGAGCAGAACTCTACAATACTCTATATAACGAGAAAGGAAAGCTCGGAGAGATATTTAAAGAATACAACAAATCAGACCCTATCGATATGACAAATTTTCATAAATCTCCGAATGATCAATTAATGGATGCACTGTTCAGACAACCTGAAAAAGCTAAAGAACTTATAAAAGCAGTGAACAATGGCAAAGACTATGTTATAAATATTGAAAAAGAAGACAGCAATATGGGCATAGAAAAAGAGACGTACATAGTAGGAGTTAGAAACGGAATTATCTTTACTATGCAAGAGATAATAGAAGATAAAAAAGTAACAAATTCAAGCAAAGGCTACAAACTTGAAAACAATGAATGGAAAGAATTTGATAACAATAAAGAGAGATTATTAAAGTTAAAAAACAATGACTGGTCTATAGATAAAAGCAATTCGGAAAGAGTATTTAAAGACGGAAAGACTTGGACTCAAATATGTGAAGAGTTCTTTAATAGACAAAATGAAATGAAAGTATCGGCAGTAGATAAAGGTTTGGATAGAGGTATTAGTAGAGGGTGATTATAGAGATGCTGATGTTAAAAATTTTGATATTGCTATTTCGGCGAAACCCTGTTTTCTATACATATTTTATTAATTGATTTAGCGCGGTGTATTTGATTTTATCGATATTATTAAATAGACATATGCTATCTCACTTCACAGATTAAAAAACAATTTCCTAACAAATAATAAAAAAAACAAAAAACTTAAATTTTTTTAAGTAAATTATAATATTTAAGATATATAATTAATACTAAATCGATATATTAACTTTACTTTTTTGCTAAAGTATATCGATAAAACACACACTTTAGGAGGTTTATTGTGAGTTTAAACATTTTTTGGTATCTTCCAACGGGCGGAGATACGAGGTACATAGGTGAAATTTCGGATTTTAGACCGCCAGGGGCGGCTTATCTTAGACAGATAGCGACTACTGCCGAACAGTTCGGATATGACGGGCTTTTGATACCGACAGGAAGCAGCAGGCAAGACCCGTTTATATTGGCTGCAAATATAGCAGGCTTTACAAGCAAAATCAAGCTTCTTTTGGCATTGCGCACTTCTGCCGTGGGAGGACCTACCTCATTTGCAAGGCAGTCGGTTACGCTTGATGACGTACTTGACGGACGCTTGATATTTAATGTAGTTCCCGGAGCCTACGCTGAAGAGCTTGAGGCTGATGGTGTTCATCTAAGCCATGATGAGCGATACGAGTTGGCAGATGAGTTTTTGAGTATATGGAAAAGACTTTTAAACGGCGAAAGCGTTACGCATAAAGGTAAATTTTTTGATATCAAAAATGCAAAAACAAATTTCCCGCCCGTTCAAAAACCGCATCCGCCTTTGTATTTCGGAGGCTCATCCGAAGCCGCGCATGAGCTTGCGGCAAAACATATAGACGCGTATCTTAGCTGGGGAGAGCCGCCTCATTTGGTAGCTGAAAAGATAGCCGACGTGAAAAAAAGAGCCAAAAAGTATGGGCGAACGGTGAGATTTGGCGTAAGACTGCAAGTTATCGTAAGAGAGACAAGCGAAGAGGCTTGGGCGGCGGCAAACAGGATAATAAGCCATCTTGACGATGAGACTATAGCCAAAGCAAGAGAGGATTTACTCTCTAAAGATTCGGTAGGGCAACAGCGCATAACCTCTTTGCACAATTGGGATAAAAGCAAACTTGAGATAAGTCCCAATCTCTGGGCTGGCATCGGTCTAATCAGGGGAGGAGCCGGAACCGCGCTAGTGGGAAATCCTGCGGAAGTGGCGGCAAGACTTAGGGAGTATGAGGATTTGGGTGTGGATACATTTGTTTTGTCGGGCTATCCGCATTTGGAGGAAGTTGCGAGATTTGCCGAACTTGTATTCCCGCTGATCGGAAAGAGCGCTTCATCAAGATTTTTGAAAAAAGACGCCGTGGCATAAGCATAGTTTTTAAAAGGAGGAAATTGTGAAACGAATATTTTTATTATTTGCATTGTTGGTTTTTTTAAACATAGAGCTGGCGGCGGAGGTAAATGAGCTTCGTATAGCCAAGCAGTATGGATTAGGGGCATTGCCGTTTAATGTCTTAGATGAGTTCGGACTCATTCAAAAACATGCTAAAAAAGCAGGTCTTGGAGATGTAAAGGTTACATGGGCTACTTTTGGAGGGGGAGCCGCAACAAATGACGCACTGCTTTCGGGAGCTATAGATATTAATTACAATGGCATTGCTCCATTTGTCATACTCTGGGACAAATCAAAAGGAAGAGTTAAAGCGATATCAGCCATAGGCGAAATACCTATCATATTAAATACGGCAAATCCGAACGTAAAATCCATAAAAGATTTTACGGACAATGATAAGATAGCTTTGCCTGCGGCTAAAGTGTCTATACAGGCTCTGCTGCTTCAGATAGAAACTGCTAAGATTTACGGTATTAAAAATTTTAACAAATTCGACCATTTGACCGTTACGCTAAAAGACCCTGACGCTATCGTAGCGCTTGGTACAAAAAATTCTGGGATAACAACGCATTTTACTTCAGAACCTTTTGCCAGCATAGAACAGCAAAATCCAAACGTTAGAGAACTTTTGAATTTAAAGAGCGTTCTTGGCAAGAGTTATACCGCCGTTCTTATCTCGACTACCGAAAAGTTTTACAAAGAAAATCCAAAACTTGTAAAGGCTTTGGTAAGCGCTTTAGATGAAGCAAATGAGTGGATAGCGAACAATAAAAATGAAGCTGTGAAGCTGTATCTTAAGGCGAACGACTCAAAAGAGCCGTTTGAATTAATACATAGCATTTTAAGCAGACCAGACTTTAAGTTTTCCACAAAGGCTACGGATATCACTGTTTTTAGTGATTTTTTATATGAGACAGGAACTATCAAATCAAAACCAAAACAAGAGGATCTCTTTTTTGATTTGAGTTCTTATTAATTTAGAAAGGTTTAGTAGTGAAAAAAAGATTAATTACAGCGTTTTTAGCGCTTTTTGTAAGTTCGAGTTTATACGCTGAGGTCAGCGTATTTAAGATAAGCAGGCAATACGGGTTGGATACGCTTCCGTTTATCGTCATAAATGAGCGAAAACTCATTGAAAAGTACGCAAAAGAAGCAGGACTTGGAGACGTCAAAGTCGAGTATATAACATTAGCCGGCGGTGCGGCGACAAACGAAGCGCTGCTCTCAGGCAGCATTCATATCAACTACAACGGTGCTGCGCCTTTTATAAGGCTTTGGGATAAATCAAAAGGCAGAGTCAAGGCTATATCCGCAGCCGGTAAGTTATCGTTTGAGCTTGTTTCGTCAAATCCGAAAGTAAAAAGTATCAAGGATTTGAGCGACGCGGATAGAATCGCCCTGCCTGCGGCTAAAGTATCTATACAGTCTTTGATACTGCAGATAGCCGCGGCAAAAGAGTTTGGCATAAAAAATTACGACAAATTTGACCATTTGAGTGTGACTTTAAGCAATCCCGATGCGCTTGTAGCCTTGACTTCGGGCAAATCTGAGATAAACGCGCATTTTGGAAGCGAGCCGTACACAAGCGTTGAGCTTCAAAATCCAAATATTCATAAGGTTTTAAGTCTATCCGATGTTATAAACAGCGATCCTAGCACAAGTTTTTTCTCAACTACGCAGGAGTTTTACAAAGAAAATCCAAAACTGATAAGGATATTTTTAAAAGCTATAAACGAAGCGATAACATGGGTGAATGATAATCAAAAAGAGGCGGTTGATTTGTACATCAAAGCAGAAAAGTCAAAAGAGTCTCCGGAGCTTTTGCTCTCTATATTGCAAAGCGGAAAGATACGATTTGGGTTAAAACCGACGGGCATTACGGCATTTAGCGACTTTTTACATGAAGTGGGTGTGATAAAGAGCAAGCCTACTCAAAAGGACCTGTTTTTTGATGCGATTTTTGAGACGGACTATAAATAGTGAAAAAAATAGCATTATATATGGTATTTTTTATAGCCTTTACAGAGGCAAGAGAGTTTCGTATATCCAAACAACATAGCTTAAGCTATCTTCCGTTGATAGTTTTAGAAGAGCAAAAGATAGTTGAAAAAAATGCCAAAAAAGCAGGTTTGAAAGATATCAAAGTCTCATGGGTTGATGCGAATGAGAATGGTGCGGATTTGATATCAAGCGATACGGCGTCATTTCTTAGGCTTTGGGATAAGACTGAAGTTAAAGCCGTCGCTTCGCTTGATAGGTCGCATATAGTTTTAAACAGTTCAAATCCGCGCGTAAAAAGGCTTAGGGATTTTACCGATAAAGATAAAATAGCTTTGTCCAAAGCATCTTTATCGGCTTTGGTACTTCAAATCGTCGCGTCTAAAGAGTTTGGCATAGAAAACTATGATAAGCTTGATAGATTGAGCGTGGATTTAAATAATTTTGATGCATTTACCGCTTTTACTTCAAACAAGTCTGAAATAACGGCACACGTTACGACCGAACCTTTTGCTTTTATTGAGCAGAAAAACAGAAATATTCATCAGGTTTTTAACTCAAATGATTTGGCGCAGAGCGGATTTAGTTTGCATCTTATCTTCGCATCTGAAAAATTTTACAATGAAAATCAAGAATTTATAACCATCTTCATAAACTCTTTGCAAGAAGCAAACAGTTGGATAAAAAACAATAAAAAAGAGGCGGCAAAACTATACGTAAAAGCTGTGAAAGAAAGTGCGGATTTGATAGAAAAGACATTAAACAGCCGCAGTGTTCATTATGACGCGATACCGGTTAATGTTACGTTTTTTAGCGACTTTTTGCACGACACGGGCGTTATTGGAAGTAAGCCGAAATTAGAAGAGCTGTTTTTTGATGAGATTTTTAGAAGCAAAGCGTGCGGAATATAAATTTACACTAAGGAGCAGGGAATGAAAAGAGTGGTTTTGGCTGTTTTGCTGTTTATGTTTTTTGCAATGGAAGCTTTTGGCGAGACAAAAGAGATTCGCATAAGCAAGCAGTATGGTTTGGGATATCTGTCTTTTTTGGTGCTTGAAGAGTTTAAGATATTTGAAAAAAATGCCAAAAAAGCAGGACTTGGAGATATATCGGTCAAATGGTTCACATTTGCAGGAGGTGCGGCTACAAACGAAGCGCTGCTTTCAGGTGCCATCGACTTTAATGCAAACGGCGTGGCGCCTTTTTTAGTGCTTTGGAATAAAACAAACGGCAAAGTCAAAGCGCTCTCGGCTTACGACAGGTCAAGGTATCTTTTAAATACGTCAAATCCAAACGTAAAAACTCTAAAAGATTTTACCGATAATGATAAAATCGCCCTGCCCGCAGTCAAAGTCTCGATGCAGGCTTTGATACTTCAAATGGCGGCGGCAAAGGAGTTTGGCATAGAAAACTATGACAAGCTTGATCACTTGAGCGTGGGACTTAAGCATCCGGATGCTTTTGTGGCTTTGACGTCGGGCAAATCGGAAGTCACGGCACATTTTGCTTCGGAGCCTTTTTCAACTGCCGAATTAGAACACAAAGGCGTTCATACTGTGGTTGATTCGGATGATATTGTAGGCAAGGGGTTTACGACAAGTATCATATCCGCAACCGAAAAATTTTATAACGAAAATCCAAAAACCGTAGCCGTATTTTTAGAATCCATCACAGAAGCTAATGAGTGGATAAATACCCACAGCGCTAAAGACGTTGCCAAGCTGTATCTAAAAACTACAAATTCAAAAGAGCCCGTGGAGCTGATAGAAAAGATTTTGCTTGAGAGGGCTGATGTGAAATTTACGACAAAGCCGACAGATATCACGGTTTTTAGTGATTTTTTGTACAAGATAGGAATTATAAAATCAAAACCGTCTCAAAAAGAGCTCTTTTTTGACGAGGTTTTCAAAGATAAATACAAATAAACTTAGGAGGTAAATGATGAGTTTGAGTATTTTTTGGCATCTGCCCACGGGCGGAGACGGCAGGTATGTGGGTAAAGCTTCTGCGGCAAGACCTGTTAGCAATGCTTATTTAAGACAAGTGGTTACGCTTGTTGAACAGCTTGGGTATGATGGTATTTTGATACCTACTGGCAGTTGGAATTTAGACCCTTTTATAACAGCGGCAAGTTTAGCTGCCGTTACAAGCAAGATTAAACTGCTGGTGGCTTTACGTACTTCGGCGGTTGGAAATCCTACTGTTTTTGCAAGGCAGATATCGACACTTGATGAAGCGTTAAACGGACGATTGATACTAAATGTAGTTCCGGGAGCTTACGAAAAAGAGTTAGCGGCAGAGGGCATTAGGCTAAATCATGATGAAAGATACGAGTTGGCAGATGAGTTTTTGACGCTTTGGAAAAGGATTTTAAATGGCGAAAGAGTCACTTACAAAGGAAAATATTTTGACATAGAAGATGCCTACAATCTTTTCCCACCCGTTCAAAAGCCGCATCCGCCTTTGTATTTCGGAGGCTCATCCGAAGCCGCGCACGAACTTACGGCAAAACATATAGACGCATATCTTAGCTGGGGAGAGCCGCCTCATTTGGTGGCTGAAAAGATAGCCGACGTGAAAAGAAAAGCCGAAAAGTATGGGCGAACGGTGAGATTTGGCTTGAGGGTAAATATCATCGTAAGGGATACCGAAGAAGAGGCTTGGAGAGCGGCTGATGAGATAATAAGCCATTTGGATGCCGATACGATAGAAAGAGCCAAAAGAAACTTTGCACAGATAGATTCGGTAGGACAAAAACGTTTAAGCGCTCTTCACGGCTGGGATAAAAGCAGACTGGAAGTAAGTCCCAATCTCTGGGCTGGTATAGGTTTGGTTAGAAGAGGCGCTGGGACTGCACTCGTGGGAAGTCCTAAAATCATAGCCCAAAGGCTGGAGGAGTATGCGTCTCTTGGCATAGATACGTTTGTATTGTCGGGCTATCCGCATTTGGAAGAGGCGGTGCGTTTTGCAGAGCTTGTCTTTCCGCTGTTAAAAGACAAAAAATCCGACAAGAGGGTAGACGATACGATATTTACCGCAAGTGTTTTCAGCAGGCATTTTGAAAAGGATAGGGCGTGAAAAAGATTTTTTTAACTCTTTTTGTGTTGGTGTTTTTTTTAAATCTCAAAGCAGAGCAGAGTGAATTTCGCATAGCAAAACAGTACGGTCTTGTATATCTGCCTTTCATCGTTGCCGAAGAGCATAAACTGATAGAGAAAAATGCCAAAAAAGCCGGACTTGAAAACGTGAAAGTGTCGTGGGTGATTTTTGGCGGAGGTGCCGGCGCAAATGACGGATTGCTTTCAAACAGCGTTGATATTATCTCGGGAGGAGTTCCTCCCTCCGTCATACTTTGGGATAAAAGCAAAGGCAAAGTTAAAGCGATAGCCTCTTTGGCAAGTCAAAATATGGCGCTTCTTACTTCAAATCCAAATGTAAAAACTCTCAAGGATTTTACAAACAGCGACAAGATAGCCGTCCCCTCTGTTAAAGTCTCAACTCAAGCGCTGCTTATCCAAATAGCCGCCGCCAAAGAGTTCGGCATAAAAAATTATGACAAATTTGACCATCTAAGCGTGACTTTAAAGCACCCCGATGCGCTTATCGCTCTTACTTCAAACAGGTCTGAAATAACGGCGCATTTTGCACAAGAACCCTTTACGAGCGTGGAGCTTGAAAACAAAAATATCAGACAAATTTTAAGTGCAGATGAGGTGCTTGATGGCGGGTTTGTTTTAAACCTTATATCATCAACTGAAAAATTTTATAACGAAAATCCAAAACTTGTATCGATACTGCTAAAGTCGTTAGACGAAGCTAATGATTGGATTGATAACAACAAAAGAGCTTCGGCTAAGCTTTATTTGAAAGCCGCAAACTCAAAAGAGAGTGAAGAGTTGATATATAACATAATCAACAGCGGCAATATCATATTTTCAACAAAGCTTAGAAATGTCACGGTTTTTAGCGACTTTTTATATGATACCGGAGTCATAAAAAGCAGACCCAAAGAGGAGGAGCTGTTCTTTTAAATCCACATAATCGCCCTTTAAAAACTCCCGATAAACTTAGAGGGCGGATTTATATAAATTTATCAACCCCATCTTTTATCCGCAAAATTACCAAGTAAATAGATATAAAAACTTATATTTTTTAAGTAAAGCGTAATATTAAACTTTATATAATGTTGATTAAACTGATATATTAACTATATTTTTTTAGTAAAGTATCAAATCTACAAATTCTTAAGGAGAGACAGTTATGAGTTTAAATATTTTTTGGTTTTTACCTACAGGCGGAGATACAAGATATCTTGGTAAATCGTCAACCGCAAGACCTGCTAATAATGTTTATCTCAAACAGATAGCCACAACGGCTGAAAGTTTTGGATATGACGGGCTTTTGATACCAACAGGAAGCGGAAGCGTAGATCCTTTTATCACCGCCGCAACATTGGCAAACGTGACAAGCAAAATCAAACTTTTGGTTGCACTTCGTACTTCAGCTGTAGGAGGACCTACCGTATTTGCAAGACAAGCCGCTACGTTAGATGAAGCTTTGCAAGGACGCCTCATTCTTAATGTGGTTCCGGGAGCCTATAAAGAAGAGCTTGAAGCAGACGGCGTATTTTTAAATCATGATGAGAGATATGAAGCGGCAGATGAGTTTTTGACTATCTGGCGTAGACTTTTAAGCGGTGAGAGAGTTACGTTTAAGGGCAAATACTATCATGTTGAAAATGCTCAAAATCTTTTCCCATCAGTTCAAAAGCCGCATCCGCCTCTGTATTTCGGAGGTTCATCCGAAGCCGCGCACGAACTTGCGGCAAAACATATAGACGCATATCTTAGCTGGGGAGAGCCGCCTCATTTGGTGGCTGAAAAGATAGCAGATGTGAAAAGAAAAGCTGAAAAACTTGGACGCAAAGTACGTTTTGGTGTAAGGCTTCAAGTTATAGTAAGAAAAACAAACAAAGAAGCATGGGCGGCGGCGAATGATTTGATAAGTCATTTAGATGATAAGATAATAGCCGAAGCGTACCACAATTTATCTACTTTAGATTCCGTAGGACAGCATAGGATAACAGACCTTCATAAAGGAAAAAGAGATAATCTTGAGATAAGCCCAAATCTTTGGGCAGGTGTAGGTTTGGTTAGAGAGGGTGCCGGAACTGCGCTTGTGGGCGACCCTGAAGCTGTAGCGGCAAAAATCAAAGAGTATGCAGATCTTGGGGTGGATACATTTGTATTATCGGGTTATCCGCATTTGGAAGAGGCTGTGCGTTTTGCAGAACTTGTATTTCCTCTCATAGGCAAAAAACCGGTAACAGTGGAGAATGTAATCACAAGCGGAGCTTTTGATTCGCGTATAGTTGCTGAAAATAAGGGATTTGCTTAATTGTCGTTTTAGTGTTTTTTAAAGTTAATATGGCGAGATATGTTTGTTGTATTTATAGTTCAAAAGTTTTTAGGAAGAAAACACGCTAAAGTATACAAAGCATATAGTTTGAAGTGGGGATATTTTAAGTGCTATCCAAAAATGCTTAGTGGATTTTCAAACGACAAAATGTGATTTTTGATGAGATGTTATATCGCAAAAAGGATTTAAAATGAAAAACAAAACGGTTTTGGCTTTAACCATGCTGCTTGCGGCACTTATCTTCGGGGGTTGCTCTGATAATAAACCAAAAGATAAAACCACTCTTCGCATAGGGGCTATGAACTATCCGTTGTTTGCTTCGATACCTTTGGCTCATAGATTGGGATACTTAAAAGAAGAGTTGGATAAAGTGAATGCTGTATATACATGGACGATATTTGCATCAGGTCCTTTGATAAACGAAGCGGCTGCTTCGGGCAATATAGATATAGGTTTTATGGCTGATGTGCCGGCGATTATCGCCAAATCCACAGGTCAGGATATAGAGATATTTGCCAACGTCGCCAACGGTGAAAAAGCGCTTGCTTTGGTAGTCAAAAAAAACTCTCCTTATACAAAAATAGAGGATTTGAAAAATAAAAAGATAGCTTATGTTAAAGGCTCTTATGCACAGCATCTTTTGGCAATTTTATTAAATAACGCAGGACTTACTTTTGGCGATATCATCTCTGTAAATTTGGGTGCCGGAGATATACCTTTGGCACTTGAAAAAGAGCAGATTGATGCGGCGGTTGTTTGGGAGCAGTTCATAACCTTTCTTACAAACAGCGGCAAAGCAACGGTTATAGCAGACGGTACAAATGTTAAAAAAGGCAATCTTGTAAGTTACGTAACAAAAAAATATGCCGATGCCAACCCTAAAGTCATAACAGCATATATAAAAGCCGCCCAAAGAGCTTCCGAATATATCAAAATGCATCCAAAAGAGGCGGCTGAAGCTATAGCTAAAGATGTGGGTATAGAGGCTGATTTGCTTGTGAAGATTTTTAAAAATCTTGATTTTGACCAAAGATTGACAGATGATGATATCAATGAGATAAGAAAAGTCAAAGATTATATCTTGAATGAAAAAATCATACAAAACGATGTTGATATCGATAGTTTTGTAACTACAAAATATATCAAAAAAGCCGGGCTGTAAAATCTTTTAGGCGGGGGTTTGAACCCTTCGCAATATCTGCTATCAAAGCGCTATATTTTATGTCATTCCCACGACCAAATGATAAATTTACGAAGTAAGCGCATATCGGATGCTGGGAATCTAAACTGTCAAATTTTATAGTCTACTTTTTGTTACCTGCTTACTTACTTTATTGAAAATTTTAACCTCTATTATGGAGAGTAATACTTAGCTTTGTTTTAAAACAAATTTACATTATAAATCTTGATATATAAAGAAAATACATTTAGACATATTATCACTATTTGTGAAATAAGTCAAAACTTCTAAAATAAATAAAATTAGTAAAATTGTTATAAAAACAACAAAATTTTAAGACAAGGGGGTCTATAATTGCAAAAAATAAAGGGAAATTTTATGCAGCATAAAATTTTAACGGCATTTTTTCATCTGCCCACAGATAAGATTTATACATATTCATTATCTGAACTTTTTAATTCAGCCATATATTCGCTATTGCCTGATGAGCGTCACGGCGGCATTGTAAATCAGAAAAACAATAAAAAATACTCCGATTTTGTTTACAATGTCATAAAAATTAAAAACAAACTCAAATTTAATTTTTCCAGTTTGGTAGACCAAGACTATAAAATATTAACAGAGGCGATTTTGGAAAACAGGTTCAAACTTGGGGATATTCATGTCAGCAAAACTTCCGTCTCCATGGAAAATAACAGCATTGATATTGATGAGCCGATTTTTATAAGAGGCATCGTATCGCTAAATAAAAGAGACGGCAAAAAAAGGGTTTTTAAGGATATCAGAGATGATGATTTTATGAGCAGGCTGGAACTTAACCTATTTGCAAAAACCTCCGCTCTTATTGGACGCAGACATGACTTTATGCCTAAATTTGAGATAGCGCTGCTTGGCAGAAGCTACGTGATATTTTACAAACAGATTGGCTATCTTGCACATGATGTGACTTTGAGGGCTGCGCTTGATGAAACAAGCGCTAATGTACTGTTCCATGCGGGCATTGGCTCTTGCAATGCCAAAGG
>JAIROK010000041.1 GCA_031257555.1 Campylobacteraceae bacterium
TTTTTTGTTTAATAAATTTTGAAATTTAATATAGTAAATTAAGTAATATTGGCAGTATAAAGTTATTTTTGAGATACTTAAGCTAAGAGTTTCTGAAAAACGATATTTGTGAGGAATGCGAGAATCTCTCTTTGTTGCTCACGCCCTTTGTCATTTCCGCATTTTTTCTCACCTCCTCCTCACTTTTTTATGTCATCTAAACCCGCAACCTTCTTCCATCATTCTCATATGACAAACTTACGAAGTAAGCGCATATCGTGAGAGTAGGCGAGTATCCATAAACTAATCCGAAATTAAAAAACTTCAAAATCTCCAACTCTGTCATTGCGAGGAGCGTTAGCAACATGGCAATTAATTTTATTTTTCTAAAAAAATATTCAAATTACAAGACAAACTAAAATAAAGTAATTTGAAATACAATCACTTCGTATTGTCTCTTTTACAATTCCTATGGATTGCCGCCTGCGCGGAAATGACAGAGAAAGTGTCATTGCGAGAAATGCAAGACACAACGTGGCAATCCATCTTCCATTATTCTTATGGATACCCGCACTCTTCGTAAATATCATTTTAATTCATGGATTCCCGTTTTCACGAGAATGATAAAAATGGAAATCATTCCTTGCTTTTTGTGTCATTCTCATTTAATATTTCTAGATTGCCGCGCTGACTTCGTCAGCTCGCAATGACGGAGGAGAGGGAAAGTCATTCCCTACACTCCTCTTGTGTCATTATTTGCTTTTTATGTTATACCTTACACCTCTCTCTTTGTCACATACACCATCTCTTACGTCATGCCCATTACCGAACGACAAGCTTACGAAGTAAGCGCATATTGTGAGGAGGAGCTGGCATCCATTCTCTTTTATTGTTTTTATGACAAGCAAAAACACATTATTGTATATGGCGAAAGAAATAATTTCGTATCTTTATACTAATTTATTACATTTCTTTGTATTTTGTATTTGTTTTTATGGATTCCCGCCTGCGCGGGAATGACGTAGGGAGAGTGGCACAGGAATGACGAAAAAGAGATGACAGGAATAATACTCACCCTTTTCCCTGTCATTGCGAGCGAAGCGTGGCAATCCATGAGATAAATAAGAGAGAACGCGAATACAAGTAATAAGATAAAGAAATGACGTAAAAATGAGAGTTATGCGGAAATTATGCACGGATAAAAATGCAAAAAATGACAGCACGCATCATTGATTTTGGCAAAATAAAATAATGGGATATAAGTATCGAAAAACACAAAAAACTATTTGTATACCAGCTAAATATTTAAATTTCAAAAATTATTAGTATAATTATGCACTAAAAGCAATAATTAAGACGAGTTAAAAGCTTACAGGAGACTTTTTGGATTTTACAACATTTTTACAGCAGATGCTAAATGGTTTCAGTCTTGGCAGTATGTACGCACTCATAGCTGTAGGATATACAATGGTTTATGGCGTTTTAAGGCTTATAAACTTTGCACATGGCGATATTATGATGGTGGGTGCATTTTTATGCTATTTTGGAACAGCCGTATTTGGACTTCCATTTTCAGCCGCAATGCTTTTGGCAATCATAGGCGCGTCGGCACTTGGAATTTTAACAGATAAAATAGCTTACAAACCACTTCGTGAAGCCCCCAAAATTTCTCTTTTGATAACAGCGATAGGCATCAGTTATTTTCTTGAAAATCTGTTTAATGTGCTTTTCGGCGGTACACCCAAAGCATTTCCGGTACCCAAATATATGGGTTCGCTTATCAACGCTTTTGGGCTTACCTTTTCTGTCTCAACATTGATAGTCCCGATATTTACGATACTGCTTCTTTTAATAATACTGTTTATATTGTTTAAAACAAAATACGGAGTAGCCATAAGGGCTTTGGCATTTGACATACAAACCGTAAATTTAATGGGCATAGATGCAAACAAAATAATAATGTTGGTTTTTGCCATGGGTTCGGCATTGGCAGCTGTGGGCGGAGTATTTTGGGCGTTAAACTATCCTGCTATTGATCCTGTAATGGGTGTGCTGATAGGGCTTAAAGCTTTTGCAGCAGCAGTGGTAGGAGGTATCGGAAGCGTAACGGGCGCTGTTCTTGGTGGGTTTATTATAGGTTTTACGGAGGTTGTTGTCGTAGCATTTTTGCCTGAACTTAGCGGCTACAAAGATGCATTTGCATTTATCTTCTTGATACTGGTACTACTGTTTAAACCGTCTGGGATTTTGGGCTATAACTTTGAAAAGAGCAGATTTTAAGGATTTTTATGACAAAAGATAGAGTAATAGCCGCCGTTTTAATACTGTTTGCAATAACATTTATATATATAGCAGAAAATTTTTTCAATCCGTATACCGTAAGGATTTTAAACAATATCGCTATATTTATCATCTTAGCCGCAAGTTACAACCTCATCAACGGTGTAACAGGGCAGTTTTCATTGGAGCCTAACGGTTTTGTAGCAATAGGTGCGTATATCACAGCATTGCTGCTTATAAATGCCGAAGAGAAAATGTTTCAGTTTGCAATCGAAGAGCCAACCGCTTTTGTTTTATCGATGAATTCAAACTTTATCACAGCTCTTCTTGTTTCAGGCGTCGTATCTTCTATCGCGGCATTTTGTTTGGCATTTCCTGTTTTTAGGGTTAGGGGAGATTATCTTGCTATCGTAACGCTTGGATTTGGTTTTATCATACAGATTTTTGCTACAAACAATCCGCAGGTTACAAACGGCTCTTTAGGGCTTATAAATATCCCCGAATTTGCAAACCTTTACTGGACAGGCATCTTGGCATTAATAACAGTAGTGTTTATTCTAAATATCGTCAAATCAAAATACGGCAGAGCAATGAAAGCAATAAGAGATGATGAAGATGCGGCAGGAGCGATGGGAATAAACACCTTTAAGATAAAAACATCAGCTTTTTGCACAAGTGCATTTTTCGAAGGAGTGGGCGGAGGACTTTTGGCAGTTCTGCTGACAACTGTTTCACCTGACCAATTTACATTTTTCCTTACTTTCCAACTGCTCATTATCATTGTTTTGGGCGGACTTGGAAGTACTTCAGGCGCTATTTTGGGAACATTTTTGGTTGTAGGAGGCAGTGAGATTTTGAGATTTTTAGATGAACCTATAACTATATTTTCATATACTACCCCGGCAATGCCCGGACTTAGAATGGTAGTCTTTTCCGTTATACTCATCCTAGTTATGTTATTTGCAAGAAAAGGAATCATGGGAGACGGCGAGATAACAGGACTCTTTAAAAAACTAAAAAGCAGGAAAAAGTGATACTTAAGATAAATAACGTAACTAAAGAATTTGGCGGAGTTACAGCTATAACAAATACCTCTTTTTCTGTTAAAGAGGGTGATATATATGGACTTATAGGACCAAATGGCGCCGGTAAAACTACAATGTTTAACATTATCACAGGAAACTACAAGCCAACAAGAGGAAGTGTAGAGTTTAGAGGTGAGGTTATATCAAAACTCAAACCTTATCAAATCGTAAGAAAAGGAATTGCCAGAACTTTTCAAAATATAAGGCTTTTTAAATCAATGAGTGTTTTGGATAATGTGTTGATAGGTTTTGACCATCATGCTAAATATACATTTTTTGAAAGTATGTTTAGACTGCCCAGATTTTTTAATGCCGAAAAACAGATAAAAGAAGAGGCGCTTTCGATATTAAAATATCTTGATTTGGAAAAATTTTGCGATGATAAGGCGACTGATTTGAGTTATGGTCAGCAAAGAAAAGTAGAGATAGCAAGAGCACTTGCCACATCTCCTAAACTTTTGCTTTTAGATGAGCCGGCAGCAGGAATGAATCCTGCCGAGACGAAAGAGCTGGCATTGCTTTTGGAGAAAGCTAAAAAGGATTTTGATTTGAGCATACTTTTGATAGAGCATGATATGAAGTTTGTAAACCAACTCTGCAGTAAAGTGCTTGTACTTGATTATGGCAAGAGCATATTTGAGGGAAGTCCTGATGATGCTATTCGTGACAAAGAGGTTGTAGCGGCATATCTGGGAGATTTTACTAATGATTGAAGTTAAAGACTTACATGTATATTACGGATTGATAGAAGCAGTCAAAGGCATAAGTTTCAAAGTAGAGGGCGGCAGTATAGTCTCTCTTATCGGCTCAAATGGCGCAGGCAAAACATCGACTCTAAACGCACTTTTGAACAATGCAAAAAGAAAAGGTGAGATAAATTTCGGCGGATATGAGACAAGACGGCACAAAACTCATACTTTAGTTAAAAACGGAATGGCGCTGGTGCCGGAGGGAAGAAAAATCTTTATCAACCTTACCGTCGAAGAGAACCTGCGCATAGGCTCTTTCAATAATGATGATAACTATGAAGAATTAAAAGAGGTCATGTATAGTCTTTTCCCGCGCATCAAAGGAAAAAGACGCCAATTGGCAGGAACACTAAGTGGCGGCGAACAACAGATGTTGGCTATATCGCGTGCTTTGATGAGTGAACCTAAGCTTTTGATGTTAGATGAGCCAAGTCTTGGGTTGGCGCCAAAGATTGTAGGTGAAGTGTTCGAAACGATAGTGAGATTAAAAAATGAAGGCATAACCATACTTTTGGTTGAACAAAATGCTTTTGCAGCACTTAAAATCAGCGACTACACATATGTGCTTGAAAACGGTAAAATCGCTATGGAGGGAGTGTCGGCTTCGATGATAGGAGACGATACCATAAGGCAAAAATACCTTGGCGGATAACCCTCGTTAATTGTTGTATAAAAGATTGAATTATTTTGCTACAATATAAAACCTTTTTTACATTTTTTTAATAACAGGCTATTTCAATGAATCTAATCACAAAATATCTTTTTTCAATGCCGACAATGGCTATTTTGCTTATCATATTTGCATTCTCTTGTGCGGTTGCTACTTTCATAGAAAATGATTTTGGCACTCAAACGGCTTGGGCTGTCGTTTATGCTTCATGGTGGTTTGAGTTTATTCAAGTACTGCTTGGGGCAAATCTACTTTACAATATTTTGCTTTTTAAGTTATACAAGAAAGAGAAATTGGGCGCATTTTTATTTCATTTAAGCTTACTGTTTATCTTGATAGGAGCCGGACTTACCAGATATTTGGGGTATGAGGGAACGATACACATAAGAGAAAATGAAAGCGAAAATATCGTCAAATCAAATGACCCATATATTCAGATAAAAGCTTTTAAAGATGGGGTTATTTACGGTGTGGATTATAAAAAATTTATATCCAAAATAGGCAAAAATGATTTTGAATTTTCATTTGACGTAAAAGACAAAAAAACCAAAGTAGAGTTTAAAGAATACGTTACAAACGCCGTATCTGCAATCAAAGACGATCCAAACGGCGAACCATTGATAGCGCTTGCCATTTCAAATAACGATAAAGCAGAAGAGGTGGTACTAAAAGAAGGAGATATCGTAGAGCTTGAAAATACTGTCTTTTCATTTAACAAAAAAGAGGAAAACAGTGAAAAAGCATATGTTAGACTCATACTGCAAAACGGTGAATTTTTTGTATTGTCAAACGAAGATATTGATTGGTTTAAAATGGGCGACAATACAAAAGGCGTATATGAAAAAGAGGTCAAACAAAGCTTTGATGACAAACACCTTTATACTGTAAACAATATCAACTTTGCAGCTACATACATTGGCACCAAGGGCAAAAAAAAGATAGTAAGCGCCGAAGGCGAGACGCGCTATAAAGATGCGCTTATAGTATCGGTTACTTACAATGACATTACTCAAGAAGCTGTTCTTTTTGGAATGGGACGCGGTTATAAAGGAACTTCTGCAAGTCTTTTGATAGATAATGCGGCATTTATGTTGGAGTGGGGAATAAAAGAGTTTAAACTCCCTTTTTCGATTACGCTTAACGATTTTCAACTTGAAAGATATCCAGGCTCCAACTCGCCCTCTTCGTATGCCAGTGAAATTACATTGACAGATGATGAGGCAAACGTACAAATGCCTTACAAAATCTACATGAACCACGTGCTTGATTACAAAGGGTATAGATTTTTTCAAGCCTCTTATGACCAAGATGAGGGGGGAAGCGTACTTTCTGTCAATAAGGATCCGGGCAAACTACCAACTTATATCGGATATTTTTTGCTTACTTTGGGGCTTTTGATAAATATCCTCAATCCCAAAAGCAGATTTAGAAAACTCTCATCACAAATAAATCTTGCAAGAGAAGATAAAAAATCCATCAAAACAGTGTCGATTTTGTTGTGTACCTTGGCGGTTTTGTCTCTGACGCCTTCTTTAAAAGCCCAAAGCGATATGGATATCAGCGCTCACATGGAACCCAAAGATCCTTTTAGCAACGAAAATGACACTATAGATAAATATACACTAACCCCGCAAGCCAAAGAGCATGCAAAACTTTTCGGAACAGTTTTGGCTCAAAGCATGGATGGACGCATATATCCTATGGACACTGTCTCGCATGAAATTTTAAATAAAGTGTACAGAAAAACAAGCTACAAAGGCATGAATGCCAATGAGATTTTATTTAATATCATAAATAATCCTAAAGCATGGCAAAACGAACCTATCATTCGTATATCTCACCCTGAATTAAAAAAACTGCTCAACGTAAACGGCTCTTATGCCGCATTTAAAGATTTTTTTGATGCGCAAACAAACGAATACAAGCTTCAAAAAATTATGGAAACAGCAGAGCGGAAAAAAGAGTCCGAGAGAAATCAGTTTGATAAAGATGTCATAAAAGTAGATGAGAGGATAAATATACTCTTTTTGACATTTACTATGGATCTTTTTAAAATCGTGCCAAAAGTCGATGACAAAAACTACCAATGGCATTCTGTAAATTCAGCTCTTTATACGTTCCCCGAAGATGAGGCTTCAAACATAAGGGTGTTATTTGGCGTATATTTTGAAAGTGTAGATGCGGCTGCAAAAAATGGCAACTGGACAAATGCTGACATAATGATAGAAACGATAAAAAAATATCAGCAAGTATACAGCGGCAGCATTATTCCGACACAAACAAAAATCAAAGCAGAAATATTTTTCAATGAGGCAAAGATATTTGAGAGGATATATGCCATCTATTTATTAAGCGGTTTTATTTTGCTCATATTTATATTCGTCAAAATGGCATCGACTAAATTTAACATTCGACCGGTTATAAAAACACTTTTTGCAGTAAGCTTGCTTGCGTTTGTAATTCACACGGCAGGTCTTGCTCTTCGCTGGTATATAGCTGAGCATGCCCCATGGAGCAACAGTTATGAGAGTATGATATATATAGCGTGGGCGATAGCACTCTCCGGTCTCTTTTTTGCACGCACATCAGCCATATCTATGTCGCTTGCATACATAATGGCTGGCGTCACGCTATTTACCGCACATCTTAGCTGGCTTGATCCACAGATTACAAATCTAATGCCGGTTTTAAAATCACATTGGCTTACTATACACGTATCCGTTATAACGGCAAGTTACGGCTTTTTGGGTCTTTGTGCACTTTTGGGATGTTTCGTGCTTATCTTGAAAATCATGCAAGGATTAAGCAACAATACGGAGATAGAAAAAAATATCACTGAAGCTACTAAGATAAATGAGATGTCGATGATACTTGGTCTTTCACTCTTGACTATCGGGAATTTCCTTGGCGGAGTGTGGGCAAATGAATCATGGGGAAGATATTGGGGGTGGGACCCTAAAGAGACATGGGCGCTTATATCGATACTGATTTATGCCGCGATTGTCCATTTTAGATTTATCCCGCGCCTAAATAATCAATTCGCTTTTGCTGTAGCATCGATGCTGGCATATTTTTCTATCATCATGACATATTTTGGCGTTAATTTTTATCTTTCCGGAATGCATTCGTATGCTTCCGGTGACAGCGTGCCTGTGCCGACTTTCATATGGGTTATCATAGCTGTTATAGCGATAATTACGATATTCGCAGCCATAGTTGTCAAAAAAGACAAAAAAATCGGTAAAGAAGTCAAAAAACTTTAGTACAGTTCAAAGAGCAGCGCTACTTGTTTGGATGAATTGTCAATTTCCATCACAAAAAATGCAGATGATTTACTTTGTTTTTACAAATAAACATCTGCTGTTTTAAAAATAGCCTTTGTTGATTATTGTTTTTAACTTGATAAAATTTTACAAAATACAAAAATGGTTCAATTAATAAAAGTGGTTTATCGGACAAAACAGCATGATAATTGAACTTTTTTCTTAACAATCTTTTGACTTATGTTCGCTTTTTTGCAATTCGTGAAAAAAGACACTGTTTTTAAAAGCAATCCATAGAAGTAGAAATTCAAATGAGAGTCTAAACTCTACATATGGTCCCTTCAAAACTCCGTGTCAATCAGATAAAATAATATCAAGGATTGACAAATGCAACAAGAAAACATTTTTGATTTCAATGAAATCTTGGAACAATACAAACAAGGCAAGAAGCTTATAGACGGACTTCCTACTCCTCTAATTAAGCAACTAACCAAAAC
>JAIROK010000091.1 GCA_031257555.1 Campylobacteraceae bacterium
TTTAAAGGAGAATAGATGCAAATAGGTCAAAATGCGCCCGATTTTTCACTTAAAAATCAAGACGGCGTAGAGATAAATCTTAGAGATTTTAAAGGCAAATGGGTAGTTTTATACTTTTATCCAAAAGATAACACTTCAGGATGTACGGCTGAAGCTTGTGATTTTAGTGCGGCTTTGCCTGATTTTAGAGAGTTGGATGCCGTGATACTCGGAGTTAGTCCCGACAGCGTCAAATCGCACCAAAATTTTATAGCCAAACAAAATATCTCTTTTACGCTCTTATCCGACGAAGAGAAAGAGACGGCGAAAGCTTACGACGTTTGGAAGAAAAAGAGTATGTACGGAAGAGAATATATGGGCGTGGAGCGTTCTACTTTTTTGATTGACGCCGATGGCAAAATCGCTAAAATCTGGCGAAAAGTGAACGTAAAAGGACATAGCGGCGAAGTGAAAAACACACTTTTTGATTTGCAAAAAAGATAAAGGTTTAACAAAAATAGAGCAGTACTTGATGCAGCCCAATGCTCAATACTGCTTTTATTGATTAAAAACTCCAATGAATTTACTCTGATAATTTCATATTGTAATTATTTGGCGGATTCCCGCCTGCGCGGGAATGGCGTAAGAATTAAACAAAACAGTATTAAACTTAAAGACAACTCTTGTATTGGTTCACAGAAATAAATATTTAAATTATTAATACTTTGGTGTCCGCTCTTCAGGTCCTACGTACAATTGTCTTGGTCTTGTAATTCTTTCATTATGTTCTTTAAGCTCTATCCATTGAGCTATCCAGCCAGGAGCTCTTCCTATAACGAAAATTACCGCAAACATATCTTTTGGAATACCAAGCGCACGCAAAATAAGCCCAGAATAAAAATCTATATTCGGATACAGATTTCTTTTTATAAAATATTCGTCTTTTAGTGCCGTCTCTTCAATTTTGTTTGCAACCTCAACAAGATTTTCATCTATTTTGATATCGCTCTCTTTCATGAGTTGATCGCGTATGTTTTTGAGTATTGCTGCGCGCGGATCAAAGTTTTTATACACTCTATGTCCAAATCCCATTAACCTAAACGGATCATTTTTGTCTTTGGCTTTTGCAATATATTTTTCAACATTTTTTACATCGCCTATCACTTCAAGCTGTCTAATAACAGATTCGTTCGCGCCTCCATGAGCTCTCCCCCAGAGCGCACCTATACCTGCACTTACAGCCGCATACGGATGAGCATGCGTTGATGCTACTGTGCGAACAGTTGTGGTAGAAGCATTTTGTTCGTGATCTGCATGAAGTGTCAAAATGGTATCGAGAGCTTTTACTTCGATTGGTTTTAAATTTACATGATCATAAGGAAATGCTCTTAGCATATATAAAATATTTTCTACAAAACCACGATCTAAATTCGGATAGATAATAGGAAGTCCTCTGCTGTATCTATATGAGAATGCTGCTATTGTCGGTATCTTAGCTATAATTCTTTTTGCCATTTCCATATATTCGGAAGGGGAATCTACATCAAGATGATCAAAATAAAAAGTCGAAAGCGTAGATACAGCAGCAGATAAAATAGCCATGGGGTGCGCATTGTCGGGAAACGCGTCAAACAATTTTATCATTCCTTCGTGTATGAAAGAACGTCTTTTAAGCTCCAACCTAAATGCTTCACGCTCTTCGTCTGTCGGAAGTTTTTTGTATAGCAAAAGGTGCGCTGTATCAGCAAATATCTTTTGCGTAGCAAGATATGATATATCATATCCCCTATACATCAATTTCCCTTTTTCGCCATCTATATAAGTGATGGCTGATTGACATGAGGCTGTTGACGTAAGACCATTGTCAAATGTAAACATTCCTAAATTTTTATAAAAGCTTGAAATATCTACAACAGACGGACCTATAGTGCCGTCAAGTATCGGAAATTCATAACTTTTACCATTGCGATTGTCAGTTACAGTAACGCTGTTTTTTTGTCCCATTGTAAAATCCTTTCAGATATCTACCCGTTATTATAAACGAATAAAATGTCAAAATGTCTTATAAAACCTTTACCAAGAGTAAGTGTAACGATTTTACACTTTAAAAAATATTTAGTGTTACTTTTTGTATTATTTTATAAGAATTTTTAAAAATTTCGCCAATTTTTAAAATATGCAAATTGATATCATTTGGATACAAATGTTAAAAAAAGTATAACAATAAAACCTTGATGTGCAGTTATAATGAAAAATACAAATCCAAATACACTTTTAATTGTTTTTTATAATTTTATGTTTACACTTTAAGCACTCTAACTGTTCGCCTTTTTTGAGTACTTTTTTTGCCAATATATAGCCGCATTCGGGACATTTTTGATCTGTGGGTTCATTATTTGAGATAAATTTGCAACTTGGATAATTTGAACAGCCAAAAAACTTACCTCTTTTTGATTTGCGTTCTATAATATCTCCACCGCATTCTGGACACTTAACCGACAACTTTAAGGGCTCTGCTTTTGGAGCTGCAGATATATTTTTCGTATATTTGCATTTGGGGTAGCTACTGCATGCCACAAATTCACCAAAACGTCCTTTTCTAAGCACAAGATCACTTCCGCATTCAGGACATTTTTCACCCGTAGGTATAGATACTTTGATGCTTTGTATCTCTTTTTTACCTTTTGTTACTTTTTCATCAAATGGAGTATAAAACTCTTTTAGCACAAGCTGCCAATCTTTTTTTCCCTCTGCTATCAAATCAAGAGTATCTTCCATAAGGGAGGTAAAATTGCTGTCTACTATATTTGGAAAATTATCCTCAAGCATTTTTGTAACACTAAAGGCTATCTCTGTGGGAACTATCTGTTTTTTTTCTATACTGATATAATCGCGTGAAGTTAGTATGGAAATTGTAGGGGCATAAGTAGATGGTCGTCCTATACCAAGACTCTCTAATTTATTTATCAAACTTGCTTCCGAATATCTTGCCGGAGGCTCTGTAAAATGCTGATTTGCTTCCAATTTTTTTATATCTATCTTTTCACCCTCTTTAAGATCAGGCAAAAGCATGTTTTTGTCATTTTCGCCGTAAACTTTATAAAATCCATCAAATATAAGTTTTCTTCCACTTGCTTTAAATTTACCGTTATTAGAAGCAAATATTACATTTTGTGATTCAAACAATGCATTTGTCATTTGGGAAGCCAAAAAACGATTGTATATCAAAACATAAAGTTTTAACTCATCACCATCTAAAAATTTTTTTGCCACATTCGGTGTAAAATCTATAATGGTCGGTCTTATAGCTTCATGCGCTTCTTGGGCACTTTTGGATTTTGTAGTATAAAGTCGTGCTTTTTCAGGCAAATAATCTTTGCCATAAGTCTTCAATATCTCTTTACGGCTCTCTTCTATAGCTTCTTTTGCTATATTTAAAGAATCCGTTCTCATATAAGTTATAACGCCGCTTACGCCATTGTGGGTTTTAACGCCTTCATAGAGTTTTTGAGCCACAACCATCGTTTTCTTTGGCGAAAATCCAAGCAAAGAAGATGCTGCCTGCTGCAAAGTTGAAGTCATGAAAGGCGGCTGCGGTGCGCTTGTTCTGTTTTTCTTTTCTATGCTTGCTATAATGAAGTTATCGTTTTTAAGAACCTCTTTTATTTTAAGGGCTTCCGTCTCGTTTTTTATGCTCATTTTTTCTATTTTGTTATTTTGAAACTCTATGAGCAAAGCCTCTATGTCTTTTTCAAATACTCCGTCTATTGTCCAATACTCTTCTTTGTTAAAAGCTCTTATTTCACGCTCTTTATCCACTACTATTTTTAAAGCAGCCGATTGAACACGTCCTGCGCTTAAGCCTTTTTGAATTTTTAAACCAAGCAAGGGCGATAGTTTGTAACCCACTATTCTGTCAAGGAGCCTTCTTGCTTGCTGTGCATTTACGCTATTAATATCTATTTTGCGTGGATTTTTAAGTGAATTTAAAATGGCTGTTTTGGTTATCTCATGAAAAGCTATTCTTGGAAGGAGTTCTGGTTTTTTACCAATAGCCGTAGCAATATGAAATCCTATAGCCTCACCTTCTCTATCTTCATCGGTTGCTATAAAGACTTCATCACTTTTTTTAGCAAGCTCTTTTATCTCTTTGACTATTTGTGAATGCTCTTTTTCTATCTTGTATTCCGGGATAAAACTGTTATTTTCTATTTTGATACCAAAACTGCTTTTGGGCAAATCCCTTACATGTCCTTTTGAAGCAACAACATGATAGCTTTTGTCCAAAAAACCTGATATTGTCTTTGCTTTTGTGGGTGATTCTACTATGATTAAAGACTTCAATGTTATACCTTTTATCTGTTTGTGGAATTCTATCAAAAAAATACTATTTTTTATTTTATATGATGAGTGGTTTTAATTATAACGTTTTTTTGAGTTACAAAAACAAATTTACTTCAATTTGCCTATGAACAAATCTCAATTAACATCTCATTAACGACGCAGTTTTATAATTTCGAAGTTTTTTTGAAAATTTTATGATTGTGATAGCTATTATTGAATATTATTACGAGTTTAAAACTTTATTTTACCAAAAAGGGAATCTATGAAAAAAGGATTTTGGTTTCAAATTCATTGGCTGCTTGGCATAGCGCTTGGCATTATTATAGCTATCATCGGGGTTACGGGTGCTGCTCTTTCATTTAGAAGTGAGATTTTAAGCTTTATAAATAAAGATATCGTATTTGTCGAACCAAACGGCAGAACACCTCTTAGTGTAAATGAGCTTTTAGAGAAAGTTAATGAGTCATTGCCTGATTCAAGAATAAATTCATTAACTCTTGCCTTTGAACCGGATAAAACCGTAAGGATTAGCGTAAGCAATGCAAGCTCTACAAATATGCGTGGAAAAACTCACTATGTAGATCCTTATACAGCTGAAATTTTACCTGATTTAAAAGGTGAAGAGTTTTTTATGCTTATGGTAAGATGGCACAGATGGCTTGGAAACATGGGCGGTGCAGGCAAACAAATAGTTGCTATATCAACTGTAGCTTTGATAATACTCTCACTTACCGGTCTTTATCTATACTGGCCATTTTTAAGACATAAGTTTTTCTCCGCGCTTACTATGGATTTTAAGAAAAAAGGGAGAGGCTTTTTATATAAACTTCACTCTGTTTTTGGAGTTTGGACTCTAATTTTTGTACTTTTGATGTCGTTTACAGGTCTTTTCTGGTCATATGAGTGGTATAGAAATGGACTCTACTGGTTAGCCGGAGTAGAAAGACCTATGCAAAGAATGCGTGTAAACACCAATACAACTGCACCGCAAAATACAGAAAATGCATCAAGGTCTTCAAGCAGGCAAAATGCTGAAAACAGTGCAAGCAACATGCAAAATAGAAACGATGGAAGTGCAAATATCTCATCTGAACATTTTAGAACAAGTGGACACAATCATGCAACAGAAAATCGTAACGATTTACAAAATAACAATTGGCTTGCCGCAGCAAACAGTATAGATGCCAATGTTAGTGCAAATGGCGTAAATAACATGCGAAATAGAAACGATAGAAGTGCAAATACTTCATCTGAACATTTTAGAGCAAGTGGACACAATCATGCAACAGAAAATCGTAACGATTTACAAAATAACAATCGACTTGCTGTAGCAAACAGTATGAATGCAAATATTAGTGCAAATTTACCAAGAGTTGAAACAGAAAAAGAGAGATTAGAGACAAACAGGGGCACTGATGTAAGAGCATTAAATAGTACAGAAAGAAGCGAAATCTATCTTGCGGCAACACAAGCTTATGAGTTGTTTAAAAACACCGTAAATAATGACTATATCACTGCAACCGTGTCACTCCCCCAATCCAACAGCAAGATTTTTACATTTAGTTACTATCCTTCTGACCCTGCTCATAGCAGAGCTTCAAATCAACTTCAATTAGATGTAGAAAAAAATGAGGTTATAAGGCATTCCAAATATGAGGATAAAAAATTGGGAGAGAAATTTATGAGCAGTATATTTCCATTGCATAGCGGGGATTTTTTCGGAATGCCAGGACTCATGCTGTATTGTATTTCAAGCTTAGCCATAGCGCTATTTGCTATTACCGGTTATATGTTATACTATGACCGTTTTGTAAAAAACAGAAGAAAAACAAAGAGGAAAAATGCGTAAAAAAAAGATAATAAGCATAGCGGTTTTAACCGCTATAGCAATAGGCTGTCTTAGTTATGGTTTGTATAAATTAACAGGCGATACCAACTCTCAAATTCAAACCGTTAAAGTTACAATGGGAGACATAGAAAATACTGTAACCGCTACAGGAATGGTAAATCCAAAATCCTATGTCGATGTAGGTTCGCAAATATCAGGTCAAGTAACAAAACTGTATGTAGAGGTAGGGGATATAGTAAAAACGGGTGATTTGTTAGCCGAGATAGATAAAACCGTACTTGAAACCAAAGTAGAGTCAAGCAAAGCTGAGCTTGCATATCAAATAGCACAATTGCAAGATAGAGAAGCTAAACTTACATTGGCAAGATTAGCTTATGAAAGGCAAAAAGAACTTTTGGCAAATAATGCTGTAAGCAAAGAATCTTTCGAGAGTGCGCAAGCTGCTTTCTTGTCTGCTGAGGCTAGCATAACCATGATAAAAGCTCAAATTGTACAAACAGAATCATCACTAAAAGAAAATAGAGCAAATCTGGAATACGCAAAAATTTATGCCCCCATGAGCGGTACGGTATCTTCCATAAGCGTCAAACAAGGACAAACCCTAAATGCCAATCAAAATACGCCGACAATTTTACAAATAGCCGATCTATCCACTGTTACTATCGAATCAGATGTCTCTGAAGCCGATGTGACAAAACTAAAAAAAGGCATGGATGTTTATTTTAAAACACTTGGGAGTACAAATATCTGGAGAACAAATCTTCTAAAGATAGAGCCTACACCAAAAGTCAATAATAATGTCGTTTTATATAAAGCTATTTTTGATGTAAACAACACTTCCGGTGACTTGATGAACTCTATGACCACGCAAGTCTTTTTTGTACTTTCATCAGCCAAAAATGCCCTTGTCATCCCAGTAACAGCTGTTTCAAGAAGAGATGCGAGCAACAACCGCGCTGCTGTCATGCTAAAACAAAAAGACGGCTCACTTGCTCCTCAAAAAGTAGAGCTTGGAATTAGCAACCGCGTATATGTAGAAGTTTTATCAGGGCTTAATGAAGGCGATGAAATATCGGCAAATTTTGCACCTGTTGTGAGAAAACCGCCAAGCAACACTAATGTTCAAAATAATCAATCACCTCTGCAAGGCAATAGGCAAAGAGTGCCGTTTGGAATAATGAGATGAGTCTTATAGAACTTAAAGACATTTATCGCCGTTTTGGAAGCGGCGATAATAAAATCACTGTTTTAAATAATGTAAATTTAAACATAAATCAAGGAGAATTTGTAGCCATCATTGGGGCTTCTGGTTCTGGGAAGTCGACTCTTATGAATATTATAGGCTGCCTTGATAAGCCAAGCGCAGGAGTATACAAATTTAAAGGAAAAGATATAAGCCATTTCAAAAAAGATGAATTGGCAAGACTTAGACGTGAATCTTTCGGATTTATTTTCCAAAGCTATCATCTAATTCACTCACTAACAGCAGTCGAAAATGTAGAAGTGCCGTCTATTTACACAGGAGAAACCAGAGCAGATAGAAGACAAAGAGCGCTTGAACTGCTCAAATCTTTAGGACTTGAACACAGAGCTGATTTTTATCCTTCACAACTATCCGGAGGTCAACAGCAAAGGGTCTCTATAGCCAGATCTCTTATGAATGGTGGGCAAATTATCTTAGCAGATGAGCCAACAGGAGCACTTGATAGCAAAAGCGGCGAAGAGGTTATAAATCTGCTTTTAAAATTGTGTGATTTAGGACACACTATAATACTCATAACTCATGATACAAAAGTTGCTTCGCATGCACATAGAATCATAGAGATAAAAGATGGTGAAATTTTATCAAATCCGCAACCAAAGAATATATCTTCCAAAAAAGATAACACCAAAATCGCAAAAAAAGACCCTGCACTCTTTTTTGAAATCATTGAAGCTGTATCCATGGCAATTAGTTCACTTAGAATGAATTTATTCAGGACTATTTTAACGCTTCTTGGCATCGTTATAGGTGTTGCTTCGGTAATTGCCATGTTAACAGTCGGTGACGGAGCAAAAAAAAGCGTTTTAGATAGAGTAAGCTCTATGGGTACAAACATTATAATGGTATTCCCCGGTATGCCTAACAGTAGAGGGGGGTCATCTGTAGAAACGCTGGTTTTGAGCGATGTTGATGCCATAGGTGAGCTTGACAATGTAATAGCAGCCATGCCGGAAGCTAGAAAAAGTGTAACTTTAAGGTATAATAATAATGACAGAACAACAAATCTAAATGCAAATTCATGGGCATACCCTACAGTACGGAATTGGGATTTGGCAAAAGGAGTGTTTTTTACAAAAGAAGATGAGGATAACTACGCTAAAGTGGTTGTGCTTGGAGATAGCGTAGCAAACGATCTTTTTGAAAATCAAGACCCTATAGGACAATATATTTTGATAAATAATATAATGTTTCAAGTTATAGGAATTATGAGCAAAAAAGGTGCGTCAGCAATGGGCGACGATGAAGATGATGTGATTTTCGCTCCTTACTCTTCAGGTAATTTACACATAATAGGACAAAAGTATTTAAGAAATGTCCGGATAGGCATCGAGGATATAACAAAAATTTCGCAAACAGAGGAGAGTATCAAAGAGCTTTTGATAAGAAGACATGGAGTTGAAGATTTTCGTGTTTTAAATATGGGTTCTTTGATAGAAAACATGGAAGAAACGCAAAATACATTTACAATGCTGCTTGGCTCCATAGCTGCAATATCACTGTTGGTAGGAGGGATAGGAGTCATGAATATCATGCTTGTAAGCGTAACAGAGAGGACGAAAGAGATAGGTATTCGTATGGCAACAGGTGCCAGAGCTAAAAATATTATGCAGCAATTTTTAGTAGAAGCTTTGATAGTATCAGCTTTTGGCGGACTTATAGGTGTATTTTTGGGACTTTCTATAAGTTTCATATTGAGTTATTTTGAAATACCTATAGTATATAGCATTATGCCCGTGATATTAGCATTTAGTTGTGCATTTTTTACGGGATTGATTTTCGGGTTCTTGCCTGCGCGTAAAGCAGCAGAGTTAAATCCGGTAGTAGCACTTGCAGGAGAGTAAGATGATAAGAAGTTTATTTTTAATAACAACAGCGATTGTTTTCTATGGTTGCAGTATTCACCCAAAACCGCTTGAGAGTAATCTGAAGCTTCCTAAAGAGTTCAGCACAGCAACAGATAATGTTACAAATATTCCTGCTCTTTGGTGGGAAAACTTTAATTCTACTGTTTTAAATTCGCTTATCAAAAAAGCACATGACAATAGCCCGGATATCCTAATAGCTTATGAGAATATCGAACAAGCACGCTTGCAGCTTGGTATAAGCGAGGTATCATATTTGCCTACAGCTTCGCTTTCGGCAGGAACTTCCGGTAGCAGATCGGATGCTTCAGGTAGAGATGCATCTACATCAAAATCTACAAGTGCTTCAATAAGAATAAGTTATGAAATCGACTTATGGGGAAAAATAAGAGCAAATAAAGAGGCGGCATTAGCTAAATTTGATGCTACCGTGTATGACAAAGATGCTCTTACTTTATCCATGTACGCAACAGTAGCCGAAAGCTATTTTAGTCTCCTAAGTTACAAAGAGAGGCTTGCTATAGCAAAAAATAATCTCAACATCAGTGAGCAGCTGATGAAAATCGTAGAAGCTAAATACAAAAGCGGCAGTGTTAGCCTGCTGGATGTCAGCCGTCAAAAATCATCTTTGCTCTCACAGCAAGCCAATGTTAAATCTTTAGAACTTCAAGAAGCGCAAGCCAAAAATGCTTTAGCAACTCTAACAGGAAATTTACCGCAAGAATTTGAAATTGATACGGACTCATTATGGGATTTGTCCATTCCTAAAGTAGAAGCCGGACTCCCATCTGAACTTTTATTGAACAGACCAGATATTGCTAAAGCCAAAGCCAACGTTGCAGCAGCAAATGCTGCCGTAAGATCAGCAAATGCCGATAGATTTCCAAGCTTTTCTTTAAGCGGCAACGGCGGTATATCAAGCAGTGCATTAGCAAGCTTTAAAGATCCCACGAGCGTTTTATCTTTAGCTTTAAATGCAGCTTATACACTTTTTGACAGCGGAAGATTGAATGACTTAAAAGATATAGAGATTTCAAGAACAAAATCTGTCATTCAAAACTATAATAAAGTGATTTTAACTGCTTTGCAAGAGAGCGATGATGCGCTTTTATCAGTTGCACATCAAAGTAGTTTAGCAAATTTGCAAAATGAGATAGTAGAGGAATCATCACGCTCTTTAGATATAGCAAGTTTGCAGTACAAATACGGTTCAAGTGATCTTACAACGCTACTTGATGCACAAAACAAATATTTCTCTTCAAAAGATGCTCAAGCATCTCAAAGACTAAATCATTTAAAATCACTCGTGTCTTTATATAAAGTATTGGGCGGCGGCTGGAGCAGCGATATCAATCGCGCGCTTTAGCCCGCGCAAATCTTTTTATTTTACAATTTAATGTCTAAAACTTTTTCGTTTGCAAAACAATAGAAAATAAGCAAATTGCGACAAAAAATCTTGGGAGTATATAGATTTAAAGGAAAAGATATAAGCCATTTCAAAAAAGATGAATTGGCAAGACTTAGACGTGAATCTTTTGGATTTATTTTCCAAAGCTATCATCTAATTCACTCACTAACAGCAGTCGAAAATGTAGAAGTGCTGTTCATTTACTACGTAAAAACAAGAAAAAATAATTATTTGTATTGTTATCGGCTGTTTGTTTTATCTCATTCGCAATAATTAAAGCGCTTTCTCATATCAAAAACGCAAAGTTTAATTATATTTTCATACTCATACTTGCATAGATTTGATGCACAATGAATATCACGCATAGTTTCCAAGCAAAATGTATCTTTAAATATCAAAGTTTTTTCAATGCACTTTTACATTTTATTTTCCACAGATTTTGGTATTTTTTAGTCCCCATCAACCTTCAAATACCAAAGGTATCATAAAGTATAAAAACAAAGGTAAAAAATAAGCATTACAAACATTAACATATTTCAGAGTTAAAATTTAGACAAATATTGAAGTGTTTTTGTTTGGATTTAACAGCTGTAGATACAATCTGTCTTTC
>JAIROK010000120.1 GCA_031257555.1 Campylobacteraceae bacterium
TGAAGTAAGTAAATGATGAGAGGCAGGGCGTGAAAGAAATGAGGCAAAGTAAGCTTCTTTTGCCTTTTTTGTTTCTTTGTTTGCGAGGAATGCGGGAATTTCATTTTTGTGAAAAATAAAAGAAGATGGATACCTGCCTGCGCGGGAATGACGAAAAGAGGAATGTTGAAATGACAAAAAACGTAAATAGTAAAAATAACTATTCTTTGAAACCTTTTTTATAGTTACTTTCTTGTGCAAACAAAGAAAGTAACACAAAGAAATTGCCCGTGACACTGTTTGCTTCGCAAATAAACCTTCATATTTAATAAAATCAAGAGACATTCAAAAACTTGTTGTATTTTTTTACAAAAAACAACTTCAAACACTCTAAATGTCTAATTCCTTGATTTTATTAAATACTTGGCAGTGTCAAAGGGAATTAACATCTGGAGAAATTAGAAAATCCTTAGATACGTCATTCCTTGCTTTTTGTGATAATTTATTTGTTTTTTGGATTGCTTCGTCAGTTGCTGCGCTCTTTCTTTGCAATGGCGAATTAAGGTGTGAGAGCGATAAAAAAATATGGATTCCCGCATTCCTCGCGAATATCGTTTCTTTCAGAAACTCTTCGCTCGTGCGGGAATGACGAAAGAGAGTACAAGAGAATAACATAAAGTAGGGAAATTTCATTTAATGGATTGCCACGCTTTGCTCGCAATGACACAAAGAGAATATAAGAAAATAAAAACGAAAATGACGAATGTGTAAACGACACATGTTAAGTTTATTTTCAGACTAAAATTTTTGATTTTTGCGAGGAACACTTCTTGCATATATAGTTTCAAAAAACAAAAGGCGTTATCTTATGTACGCAACGAGCGAGGCGACTTACGGTTTTGCGAAAAAATTTTCTCACTACAAAGATTTTTACATAAAGCATAATGATTTGTATTTTTCAAAATTGGGGTTTGGCACGTTTAAAAAAGAGCCATACAAAGAGGAGAATTATGACTTTGACTACAAAGAGGCTTTAAAATCGGCGGTTTTAGGCGGCATAAACGTCATAGATACGGCGATAAACTACAGATATCAGCAAAGTGAAAAGGAGATAGGGGAGGTTTTGCGTTCACTTTTTGAAAACGGCGAGGCAGAGCGCGACGAACTCATCGTGTGTTCAAAAGGCGGCTTTATACCGCTTGATTTTCCTTTTCCTAAAAATCCTTACGAGTGGATAACAGAACATATCATCAATAAAGGATTTGCTGCGAAAGACGATATAGAGTTAGACCAGCACTGCATGACGACGGGTTTTTTAAAAGCGTCTTTGGATAAATCTCTTGAAAATCTCTCATTAGACTGCATAGATATATATTTTCTGCACAATCCTGAAATACAGCTGCAAAAGCTTGGGACTAAGAGATTTTTAGAGTGTTTGAAGGATATCTTTGCGCTTTTTGAAGATATGGCGGATAAGGGCAGGATAAAGAGTTACGGCATTGCGGTTTGGAACGCTTTTATATATGATGAAAACAACAGCGAATATATAAATCTGCAAAGCGTTTATGACACGGCGCTTGAAGCAGGCGGTGAAAATCATCGCTTTAAATATATACAATTTCCTTTTAATATAGCAAAAACGGAAGGATACAGGGTGAGAAATCAAAAAATGGCAGACGGAAATTATTATACGCTCTTAGAAGCCGCCAATAAGCTTGGCATAGGCGTTATCGGCAGTTCATCGCTTCTTCAAATGCATCTTTTTAGAAAATCTTTCAAAGCTGAAATCGGATATTTGCTTGATAGCGATATGAGGCTAAAAAGCGATGTGGAGCTTGCTTTGCAGTTTGTGCGTTCTACAAGGGGCATCTTGACCTCTTTATTTAGCTCAAAAATGCCCTCGCATGTAAAAAACAATCTAAACATCGCGCATATAAACGCGGCAAGCAAATCAAAATACAATCTTTTATACAGGCTTAGCAGATGATATATGACATTATAGTAGTAGGCGGCGGCGCGGCGGGGCTTATGGCGGCGCTTGAAGCAAAGGACGGCGTAAATAAAGTTGCCGTTATAACAAAAGGCAATATCTTAAAATCAAACAGTGCGGTTGCAAGCGGGGGAATCAACGCCGTGCTTGATGAAAATAATAAAAGCGGGATAGAAAGACATATAGAAGATACATTGCAAAGCGCTAAAGGTTTGGCAGATAAAAAATCAGTAAGCTATATGTGCGGCGAGGCTCCCAGAGTCATAAAAAAATTAACAAAGTACGGTGTTAAATTTGACAGCGATGAAAACGGCGTCATTTTACAGCGCAATTTTGGCGGGAGCAGTGAAAACAGAACTTGCTTTGTAGGCGATAATACGGGTGCGGCTATCACACAGACACTTATCAAAAAGGCTAGACATTCGGGTATTGAGATCTTGCAGAACATTTTTGTTATGGACATCATCAAAACAAAAAACCGCATAAGCGGTATCGTGGTTTTAAAAAGGGTTGATTCTTCCGTAGTTGTGTATCTGGCTAAAGCGGTGGTGTTTGCAGGGGGAGGGTATGCCGGAATCTACAGAGGGTTTAGCACAAATGCGCAGGATACCAACGGCGATATTTTGGCTGTCGCACTTAGAAACGGTATGGCGCTTGAGGATTTGGAGTTTGTGCAGTTTCACCCGACAGGCTTTGCAAAAAGCGGAGCATTGGTATCCGAAGCGGCAAGAGCCGAGGGCGGTTTGCTGGTAAATTCTTCGGGGGAGAGTTTTGTCGATGAGCTTAGCACAAGAGATGTGATATCAAGAGCTATTTTTAATGAGATACAAAACGGCGAAAAGGTTTATATAGATATGCGTCATATCGCAAAAGAGACGCTTTTAGCGAGGGTACCTTCGCTTTATAAAAACGCTTTCAATCTTGCGGGGGTTGATATATCAAATGAACTTTTGGAGATTAGACCGGTCGCGCACTACAGCATGGGTGGTATCAAGTCAGATTTTACAGCCACAAGCATAAAAGGGCTTTTTGTCTGCGGCGAGTGTGCCGCGCTTGGGATTCACGGTGCGAACAGGCTTGGGGGTAACTCACTGCTGGAAGCTGTGGTGTTTGGTGAGCTTGCAGGTAAAAAAGCTAAAGAATTTTCGCGGGATAAGAGCTTTTTGCCTATTGATTATGATAAAGTTATAAAAAATATTAATCTTGTTCAGCGGATATTTGAGTGGGATTCTACAAAAAATTTTAATGCTATCAGGATAAGCGCGGGTAAAACTATGTATTTGAAAGCGGGAATCATAAGAGATAAGTTAAAACTTGAAGAGGCGCTTGATTATATCAAATATCTGCGTTTGGAGTCCGCGTCTTTGCACTGTATAGACAAAAGCAAAGAAAATAATGTGGAACTTATAGCTATACTGGAGCTAAGAAATATCCTTCAGCTTAGCGAGGCTGTGATTTTGAGCGCGCTTTTTAGAGAAGAGAGCAGGGGGGCGCATTTTAGAACGGATTTTGCAAATACGGACAAAGAAAAAAGAAGACATGTGTTGGTAAGACAGCTTGAGGGGAGATTTTTCAAACTGCAGTATGAGGATAATAGATTGGTAAAGTTTTTAGCTGAAATTTTTCGATAGGAGTGTAAATGGCGACGGTTATGTTAAGGGAAGAGGGCGAGAATGTCTATTTTTATATAGCAAAAAAAGATATGGAAGAGACCATCAAAAAGATAGAGTTTAGCTCCGAAGAAAATTGGGGCGGCGAAGTGCTGTTAAGCAACGGTCAGACTTGGTGGATAAAACCCGGAGTGAAAAAATTACCAAAAGAGACAGTGTGCAAAAAGTTATCTGATTAAAAAACATACAATTATCAATGCTATTTTATAGGCAAATAGGTGTATTATTTTGTATAAATAGGGGAGGATACACCAATGCTGGCATTTGACTATCTAAACTGCGGGGATTGTTTAAACACAAGAGAACTTACTATGCTTTATGAGATAGCCGTAGTGATGTCAAATTCGGCTGATATTACGGCGTCTTTAGAAAAAACTCTTCATATTTTGGAAAACAGACTGCATCTTAAAAGCTGTGCGGTGCATACTTTAAACGACGATAACCTGCTCACGGTTTACGCCTGTATCAGCTTAAATAAATTTCAAAAAGCCTCTTCCATTTATAAATTAGGCGAGGGCGTTACGGGATTTGCCGCGCAGAGTAAAGAGCCTGTCGTTATAGAAAATATCCACAATAATATTATGTTTTTAAATAAAACAGGCAGCCGCGATAAAAATTCTATCTCTTACATAGCCGTGCCAATGCTTCTAAATCAAAAAGTGGTCGGCGTTTTGGGGGCAAATACTACGAAGATAACGCCTAATGATTTTAACAGCATAGTGCGCGTTTTGACGGTGATAAGCTCTATTTTTGCGCAGGCTATAGAGTCGCACAATATCATCGTAAAAGAGAAAGAACGACTAAAGGAGCTTAAGCTTTACTATAAAATGGAGTGGGATTCAAAGGTGCACAATTTCGGCGACATCATCGGCGAAAGCCCGAAAATGAAGAGTGTGTACAATATAGTTGAACGCATAGCGCAAAGCAATGTAACGGTTTTAGTAAGAGGCGAAACGGGTACCGGCAAAGAGCTTGTAGCCGCCGCGATACATAAAAGGAGCAACAGAAAAGACGAGCCTTTTGTAAAATTAAACTGTGCCGCTATTACCGATACGCTTATAGAAAGTGAGCTTTTCGGACATGAAAAAGGCTCTTTTACGGACGCCAAAGAGATGAGAAAGGGGCGTTTTGAATTGGCGGACGGAGGCACTCTTTTTTTAGATGAGATAGGCGATATATCGTCGTCTGCGCAGGTAAAACTTTTGAGGGTTTTGCAGGAGAGGGAGTTTGAGAGAGTTGGCGGAAATAAAACGATAAAGGTAAATGTAAGGCTCATAGCGGCTACCAACAGAAATCTTGAAAGCATGGTTGAAAAGGGGCTTTTTAGGGAGGATTTGTACTATCGCTTGAATGTGATACCTATAGATTTGCCGCCTCTTAGAGAACGCGGCGACGATATAGCGCTTTTGGTGAACTTTTTTCTAAAAAAATCTATGAATAACCACAAAAAAAGAGTTGTTATAACCGATGAAGCGATGGATATCTTATGTCAATACTCATGGCCCGGCAATGTAAGAGAGCTTGAAAATACGGTCGAGAGGATAGTTTTGATGGGCAGTGAACAAGGCATAAGCGCAGATGAAATGCTCTTGCTTTTACCAGCTTTTAATCAAAAATTGATGTGCCAGCGGAGAATATATAGTGAGGGAAACTAATTGGTATGATAAATTTGCAGAGTAAGAGGAGCAAAGAACTTCCAAAATAAACGGTATTTGCAAAGAATGCGGGAATCTTGTTTTTGCAAATGGATTTGTAGATTTTCATATTTTTGTAGATTTCCACATTCCCTCACAATATGCGCTTACTTTGTAAGCTTATCGTTCGGTCGCATGGATAATATATGGAAGAATGTTAAAAACAGTGTAACAATACACAAAAATCAAGAAAACACT
>JAIROK010000035.1 GCA_031257555.1 Campylobacteraceae bacterium
TTTGGCATTGTCATTTCCGTTTTTTGCCAACTCTTCAAGCCTTGTGCGCCTGACTTTGACAATGGCAAATTCGGATAAAACAAAAAAACCGTTAAGAAAAACAAGAAATATCGCGATAATTAACATCAAAACCGAGTTAGGTTCGGGCAAAAAAGATCCTTTGTAAAAATTTTAGATACAAATTTAAATTTTACCCAGCTATTCTGCGCGCAAAACTTAAATCTATTTTGAAAATAGATATATTAACATATTTTTGTGCAGTTTTTGTTGCGATTGTTATACTATAGTCTCAAAGATAGGGCTTGTTTAGCCCTAAATCTTTAAAAATTATCAAATAATGCTATGAACGGTTTCGGGATTATCTAATGTATACTTAAATTTTTTCATATCTATCTGCTTATCCCATGCCCCAACAACAACTGCTGCAACAGCATTTCCGCAAAGATTTCCCACAGCTCTCATTTCACTCATGAATTTATCTACGCCAAGAAGTAAAGCAACTGCAACCGCGGATATTCCATAATCAGGAACAGTCTGCAAAGTAGCCGCAAGGACGATAAATCCCGAACCTGTAACTCCGACAGCGCCTTTTGAAGTAACCATCAAAATAATCAATATGCTTATTTGTTGAGTCAGTGTCAGCGGAACATTGACAGCTTGTGATAAAAATATAATTGAAAGTGCCAAATAAATGTTTGTGCAGTCTAAGTTAAACGAATAACCTGTAGGTAATACGAGCCCGGTAACACCTTTATTGATACCGGCTTGCTCCAATCTTTTCATCAAAGGCGCTAATGCACTTTCGCTTGAAGATGTAGCAAAAACTATCAATACTTCTTTGTGAATATAGTACATAAACTTGAAAACATTTACTTTAAAAAACATCAAAATAGTACCCAAAACTCCAAATATAAACACCAAACACGATACAAGCATAACAAGCAATAATCCGCCCATGTTAACGAGTGAGGCTATACCAAATTTTCCTATCAAAAATGCCATCGCGCAAAAAGCCGCCACGGGGCTAAACCACATAAATATTTTGAGTATAAAAAAACAGATATTCTGCAAAAACTCCAAAGGCTTCAATATCTTCTCTTTAAATCTTCCCGCAAATGCGGATATAAGCACCGCCAAAACAAGAGCCATAACCAAAACCTGCAATGTTTTACTTTTGAAAAACGGAGTTATGGGATCTGGTATTATCCAGCCATTTGTAACGCCGCATTTTTCGACTTTGGCAGGATTTGATGCGAAATTTTTATAAACATAATAAACAGCGCTGTCAGTTTCAACTCTACTTTTTTTAAAGCTAAAAGGTCCGTTTTCAGTTGGTATATAACTCACAGGTGCGGCGTTTTTAAGAATATCTTTTACCTCGCTCCAAACACCTATCTCTCTTACTTCAGCAGGACATGTCTGCGTAAATTTAATTACATCTGAAGCATCAAGCGTTGCAACGTCGACATTCATTCCTTTGCCGGGAGCTAAAATATTTCCGGAAAATATACCGATAGCAAGCGCGAATGTACTTACGATTTCAAAATATATAAATGCCTTAAAGCCGATTGTCCCCACTTTTTTCAAGCTTTCAAGCCCAACAATACCCAAAATAATAGTCAAAAAGATAATAGGTCCTACCAATAGTTTTAGTATCTTAATAAAATAATCGATACCGTCTTTTATAACAAGAGTACCGCCAACTTTTGGCTCTCCAAAAATAACAACCGCATCTTTTTCAAGCTGTATATTTTGATTTGTATCTTTTATAACTATCCTGTCAGTATCTTGAGAAATAATTAAGTTTCGAAGAGTGTTTTGTAAAGTAGCACTTTTTTCTTCATCATTATCTTTTGCGACAATAGATAGTGTAAGATTTTCTCCCGTTATAATAAATTGACCGTTACTTTTGGTGATATTTTGTTTTTCACCCTCTATCACAAATTGTTTTTGGGACGGAACAGCAGCTTCTATTTTGCCGTCTGCAGCGATATCAGGGCGTACATATCCTAATATTACACCTGCGGTGATACCAAAAATAACCCAGAAAACCAAACTTCTAAGCGTATAATCTTTCCAGCTTTTTTTCCTCTTTTTTACACCTTTTTTTATCTCGATCTTACCTTCGGCAGTATCTGCATTGTTCTGAACTTCACCCTCTTTTTTTATATTTTCGGCTTGGCTTACAGCCATTTTCTCTTTCATCAAAGCCCTTTCTTACTGCATAAAATTAATTATTCAACATTAGCATCTTTTAAAATTCGACTACCAATTATATGAGAAAAAAGTTTGATGCAAATTAAGTTAAAGACAAACTGATATTTATTTACAACAGACGTTACTTTGGGTAACATTAAGTTTTTATAATTTAGATATTATTTAAAAGATATAGTTTTTACATGTAGAAAAAATAATTTTCTACATGTAAATATTTAAAAAAACCCTGCTATAAATGCTTTGAATGCTTCAATATGTTGCGGAAATTCATATGGAAGCCACAAAGAGATACTTGGTATATAAGTGATAAGAATAAGCCCTATAAGTATCGTAATAGCCCACGGCAAAGACGCCACAACAACATCTTTTAAGCTAAGCCCCGTTATCGCGCTTGCAACAAAAAGATTAAGCCCCACAGGCGGCGTTATCATACCTATCTCCATATTGACTATCATTATGACGCCAAGATGCACAGGGTGAATACCAAGCGCTACCGCGATAGGAAGCAGCAATGGAGTTGTTATCATAACAACAGATGAGGGCTCCATAAACTGCCCCATAATGAGAAGCAGTATGTTTACGATGATTAAAAATGTAACAGGTCCGACATCAGCATCCAAAATCATCTGCGTTATCTGATGAGGAATAGTCTGGTCGGTCAAAAAGTGTGCAAAAATCATAGCGTTAGCGATAATAAAAAATATCATAGATGTCGTCATAGCAGAGTCTAAAACTATCTTATAGACATCTTTTAATTTAATATCTTTGTATATAAAAAATGAAACTATAAAAGCATAAACAGCGCACACAGCTCCCGCTTCTGTCGGCGTAAATATGCCACCGTATATGCCACCGACGACTATAACAATAATCAAAAGCGCCCAAAAAGCGTCTTTAAAAGCTTTAAATCTCTCTTTAAAATTTAATGGCTTAGTTCCTTTGAAACCAAGCTTTTTTGCTCCGAAAAAAGCAAATGCCATCAACATAACACTAAGCATAATACCGGGAATGATACCTGCTATAAACAGATCTCCTATAGATTGCTCCGCAGTTACGCCATAAACGATAAAGACGACGGACGGCGGTATCAAGATACCCAAACTTCCGCTTGTAGCGATTGTGCCTATCGCATATTTAGCAGGATAACCCGCCTCTTTTATCGCGCCGTACATGACAGAGCCTATAGCAACAACTGTCGCCGGAGACGAACCGCTCACAGCCGCAAATACAGTACAAGCAAATATCGCGGATATAGGAAGACCGCCCGGAAGGTGTCCTACCATCGCTCTGGCAAAATCAACTATCCTCTGCGCCGCGCTTCCTTTAGAGAGAAATGAACCTGCCAAAATAAACATCGGTATCGCCATCAGCGTATATGTATTAAGCCCGTCAAATACGTGCATTGTAAGACCCATAGCATCTAAATCTGTAAATGCAAGAGCCGTTATCATCGTACTTGCGCCAAGCGCAACAGACACAGGAACACCAACAAGCATTAAAGCAAACAACAAAACCATTAGTGTAAGTATCATCATAGTATTACTCTTTCACAGCAGAGTCGTGTATCAACTCATCTTCGCTTGTTTTTAGTATCTCATTAGCAGGCGTTCTTGCGAACTCATACACTTTTTCGCCGGCTCTGAACGATGCGGCGGCAAATGAAAGTGGAAGAACTATCATAGGTATCCACATCGGCAGATTCCATAAATCGGGGCTCGTCTCGCCAAAACTCGCCGTAAGCAGCAAAATCTCCCCCCCATAATACGCCATAAACAACAAAAACAGACATGAAAATGCACTTGAAAATATGACGAACAATTTTGCGATTTTAACAGGAAAGAGGTGCAGCAATATCGTAACAGAGATGTGTATGCCTTTTTTAAATCCATACGCCGCTCCAAAAAGCGCAGACCAGATGAAAAGGTAGTTTGTCATCTCCCCTGCCCATGATAATCCTCCATCAAACACATATCGCAGCACAACATTGATAAATGCGATTAAAACGCCTAAAGCCATGCCACCGACGGCGATAGTTTTATTCATGGTAACCACAATGTTATCTACGAAATCAAATGCTTTTTTAAACATGAAATACCTTTTAAAAAGTTAAGGCGCAAAAGCTTGAAATGAACTTTGCGCCTATTTTAAACTGCATAAAGCTTTTTTGGCGTCAAAGAGATTATTTCGTGTTTATCGTCTCTTTTATCAAATCTTCACCGATTACGCCGTAAAACTCTGAATAGACAGGCTGCATAACCTCTCTCCATTTAGCCTTTTGCTCCTCTGTTAGAGTATAAATTTTGAACTTACCTTTTGAGTTAGCCTCATACTCTTTCAAAAGCCCTAAAATTCTCTCATCATCTCTGGCTGCCTCTTCACGCTCATAAATGGTAGCCTCTCTCATGGCTTGATTAACCAATGTCTTTAGGTCGTTAGGAAACTTATCCCAAAATTTCTTGCTTAAAATCACAAGATATCCCAAATATCCGTGATCGCTTATAGTATAGCTTGATTGGACTTCATGAAATTTTGAGTTATAAAAGTTTGCATATGGATTTTCAGCCGCATCAACAACGCCTTGCTGTAAAGCGGAATAAACCTCTGAAAAAGGCAAAATCTGCGGATTGCCGCCTATAGCCTTAAACTGCGCTTCAAGCACTTTTGAACTCATTGAGCGAAATTTTTGACCTTTAGCGTCGGTTGGTTCTATAATGGTTTTTTTGCTTGATGAGAAGTTCTTAAAACCTGCATCCCAATACTCCATAGCAATAATCCCTTTGCTTTCTACTTTTTGTTTAAGTTTATTGCCTACAGAACCATCCATAACCTTATACAAGTGCTCTTTGTCTCTAAAGATAAACGGTAAATCAAAAAGCTGCATTTCGGGCGTTATTCTCGTAAAAACAGAAAGGCTTGGCATGGCAACTTGTACATTTCCCATCTGAAGCGCTCTTAAAACATCTTCATCTTTATATAATTGTGCACTTGGAAAAACTTCGACTTTTACCTTGCCTGCCGTCAATTCCTCGACTCTTTTGGCAAAAAAGTCAGCCGCTTTACCTTTTGGAGTGTTGGCGCTAACGACATGTGAGACTTTGATAGTATATTCGGCTGCATTTGACATAACCGCCATAACAACAGCAACTAAAAAAACTTTTGCAACTCTTTTCATCATTTTATCTCCTTAGAAATATTTACGTGACAAAAATGTCACACAAATATTTTAAAGATTATTCTTAAACAAAACGATTAAATTTTTATTGTAAAAAACTTTTTGTATATATTTTTAACATTAAAGTTACTTTACGTAACTACTAAAAAACATTAAAATAAAATATTAAGCATAGCTCTGATTTCAAGATATTTAATTATTGGTATTTATATTCTTTTCAAGTTACTCTTAGTAACAGTAAAACCGTATAAACTTTATATTTTGATAGCTAATATCAATAATGCTCCATTATATATCAAAAACTTTAAACATAATTTACCTGCAATTCTATGCCCTTCTAAACAAAACCGCTTTAAAAAAGATTATACCTATAATTGTAGCTGCCAGAGAGCTTGCTATAATTGTAATTTTAGATTCGGCAAGCAAACCACCATCGAATGTTAAAGTAGCAATAAATATCGACATAGTAAAACCTATACCGCCCAAAAAGCCTGCTCCCAATATATGAAGCCATGAGAGATTTTCATGTTTTTTGGCAATACCAAATTTCTCTGACAAAAATGTAAAAAGAAAAATTCCAAGCGGTTTTCCAACGACAAGCCCCAAAAAGATACCAATAGTAATACTGTTTACGACAAATTCACCGCCTATTGTAACCCCAGCATTAGCAAAAGCAAAAAGAGGCATTATGAAAAATGCGCTCAAAGGATTTAGTACATGCTCTAATTTTATAAGCGGACTTCTTGACACAATCTCTGTTCTTAAAGGAATAGTAAAAGCTAACAATACGCCGGCTATCGTAGCATGTATGCCGCTGTGATGAACAAAATACCACAAAAAAACTCCGCCTATTATATAAACAACCATATTTTTCACACCAAATTTGTTAAGCAAAAACAGCGCCAAAAGCACAAAAACAGCAGATAAAAGATATACCAACTCTATGCCTCCGGAGTAAAACAGTGCAATTATCACAATTGCTCCAAGGTCATCTACAACAGCCAAAGTTACTAAAAATATCTTAAGCTCAACAGGCACCCTTTTTCCAAGCAACAATATAATGCCAAGCGCAAAAGCTATGTCTGTTGCCATTGGAATACCAAAACCGTGCTTGTAATCACTTGCAAAATTTATACCAATATAGATGCAAATAGGCAATATCATACCGCCAAATGCAGCTATTATCGGGAAGGCTGCCTTTTTTATGCCCGATAAATTTCCTATCAATATCTCTTTTTTTATCTCAAGTCCTATAGAGAGAAAAAATATCGCCATCAAAACATCATTTACCCACTCTTGCATAGTAAGAGTTGCACTAAACTCTTTAAATATAAAACCAAAGTTGCTTTTCCAAAAAGAGTGATAAATTGGAGCTATTGATTCTATATTTGCTACAATCAAAGCCAATATCGTAGTAAACAGCAGCAATACGCCGCCAAAACTCTCCATGGTAATAAATTCTTTGATAACATTTAAAACTTTATTTTTTGCTTTTGTTGTTTTAATCATAACTCTATCCTTATACATGCTCTAATTTCAAAAATTTTTTGCAAAATAATTTTGCCTCAAGATTTATTAAAAATACCTCATCTATACTGTGCGCTGTCACATGTTCAAACTTTTCTACAGCGCTTATAATAGATTTTGATATATCGCCAAATGATATTTTTCCCTCTAAAAACAATCTCACTGCCTCATCATTCACTGCATTCAAAACTATACCCAAATGCGGTTTCCCAAGCAAAAGCTCTCTAAGCTGCCACACAGGATAGCGTGCAATATCTATAGCCCTAAACTCCAAGTTTTTTATATTTAAAAGATCAACATTTGACGCAACGGGTTCATTTATCTTGTTAAGAAGCGCAAATGCTATAGGAAGCCTCATATCAGTACCGGCTAAATGCGCTGTAGTGCTACCGTCTAAAAACTCAACAAGCGCATGAATGATGGATTTTGTTTCTATAAAAGCATCTATTTGCTTACATCCAAAAAGCCAATATGCCTCTAAAACTTCAAACAGTTTATTTACCATTGTGGCGCTGTCTATCGTTATTTTTCTGCCCATTTTCCAATTTGGGTGATTTAGGGCATCTTTTGGCTTCACTTGCGAAAGCTTTTCCAATGGTATATCTCTAAGTGCTCCTCCGCTTGCTGTTATCAAAAGACGTTTTGGCTCTCTTTGTCCTAAAAGATACTTAAGACCAAAGTGCTCACTATCTATAGGAGTTATGCGAGAAATATCCAAAAATTCTCCGGCAGTCACTAAAGATTCTTTGTTAGCTAAAGCTATTTTGTAACCAAGCGCACCGGCTTTTACAGTAGGCGCAAGCCCTGCAAAACCAACAAGCGCATTTACTAAAACTTCATTTCCTTCGTAAGAAGCCTCTATCATCTCCAAAATGCCCTCATCTCCAACAAATACATTTGGGTGATTTACCTCTTTAGCCTTTGATTTGTCGGCAACCGCTACAAATTTTGGCTTAAACTCTTTTATCTGTTTATTTAAAAGTTTTGTGTTTGAGTTGACGCAAAGCGCTTTTACATTTAAAGAGTATCTTTTTGCTATATCAAGAGTATTTTGACCTATTGACCCTGTAGAGCCTAATAATACCATTTCTATTTTGTTTCTATGATAACTTGTAAGAAGGAGGTATTTTGCACACCATTTTCAGCAAATCCGCCAAAGAAATTTAACAGTATTGCCATAACAACTGCCCCAAACAAATATCCGTCAACTCTATCGAGCATTCCGCCGTGCCCCGGAAGTATATTGCCGCTGTCTTTTACGCCAACACTTCTTTTTATATAGCTCTCAAATAAATCGCCAAAAATAGACGCTATAGAAACTAAAAACGATACTGTGAGTGATACTGAAAATGATGTTAAAAAAAGTCCTACTATGGTGCCGATTAGCGTTCCTGCTGCTACTCCACCGTAAAAACCTTCCCATGTTTTTTTAGGTGAAACAGGAGAAAATAAAACTGTGCCGATATTTTTCCCTACATAATATGCCGCTGTGTCCGTTGCAGCCACTATAAAAATTAGCCATACAAGCGTATATATTCCAGAATCGCTCACAAGTGTCCATATAAAAACCATTGGAGCTAACGGATATAAAATTGGAAATATTTTTTTATAATTCACACTATTTTTATAAGCCATGCTTCCAAGCAAAATAATCAAAACAGCAAATATTAAAATTTCGGGACGCGCATAAAAATAAGAGATTAACCATACAATAGCAGCATAAATATACAAATCATTACCTTCGATTTTTAGCATATCAATAGTCTCTTTAAATGCAAAGAAAGTTATAGCTCCAAGCACAAACCATGTAATAAAATTGATATTTATTAAAATCACTGCAAAAGCAGTTCCAATCAAAGCAAAACCGGTTATAAGCCTCTCTTTGCTGCTATTTATTTCCATGACAATATCCTCGTAAATAATAATTTTATGATAGCGAAGCTTGGCTTGAATTTATCCTAAAAAAATGGTAAAAAACGTAAAAAACTACCCTTTTTGAACTCTAATTGTTTTATAATCAACATAGTTTACATGCGCTTTCTCTATGACTTTTAAATTTTGCCTTTTTGTATAATCCACCTCATAAACTCCTGTATTAACACCACTAAAACTTAAACACAATTTCGCACAAAAAGCTATAGTATTATCACTAACGCTTTTTTTATCTGTTTTTAGTATAACATGTGAAGATGGGATATCTTTTACATGAAACCAGATATCATTCTTTTTGGCGACCTTTAAAAGCTCAGCATTGCCTTTTTCACTTTTACCCACCATCACTTTGTAGCCATCTGCAAAAAATGTACCAAACAGACTATTTTGCACATCATTTTTTGTTTTTGAAGCTGTTTTTGGCAGCAAAATCTCAACCTCTTCTTTGCTTTTTGCACTCAAAACTGCCTCTAAAAGTCTATTTAAAAATTTAAATTTCTCTTTTAGATTTTCTCTTTCTACGTATATTGATTTGGAACGCTGTTTTAATCTTTTGGATTTGGTGAAAAATTCATCTATTGTATTTTGTATATCATTGTTAACAAGTGTGATCTTGTGTATATTTCCATCTTCATCTTTTATCGCACATTCCTTGGTATACTCTGTTAAAAGATGCCTGTTTGATAAAAGCAGCATTGCCTTTTGATTAAAATCTTTGGCTTTTGCTTCAAGCTCTTCTTCGCTTTCAAGCGTATCCAAAAGCATCTTTAACTTGACAATTTTTTTTTCCAAGCTAAGACTTTTGGAGTTTTTCAAATTTTGTAAGCTGTCGATTTGTATTTTTTCATGTTCTTTATATAAAAAACTCTTTATGTCATCTATATTTGCAGGCTTAGAATTTTTATCTGCTTGGTGTTTTGGCAATGGTGTAAGTTTTTCACCGACTTTCACCATTCTGCACGAAGCATTTACGTGCCTTAAAGCCTCAATAACAATCTCATTTTCATCTAAAATTATCGCATTGGTATTTCTGCCCGTAAACTCTAAAAGCAATGTCGAGCGAACTATCTTATAACTGCTTTTTTGCAAAACTTTAAGGGCTATTATCCTATCTTCGCCAACTATATTCAAACTCTCTATAGATACATTTGAAAATCTTTGACTCAAAACAATATCGAATGGAGCTTGGTAGTATCTTCCTTTTTGAAAGTCATCGCATATAAAAAGTGTCGATGCGCCTCTTTTCATATCTGCGTAAAGCGTAAAAGCTTGAAAATCTATTTTTAGAGTATTATCCTCCACTCTTGAAATGCGATTAATGGACTTAAATTTCTGTAAAAATTTCACACATTCAAATAATTCGTAGTATTTCATAAAAAATCTATTTTTAAAATCAGCGGATATATTTTAATTATTCACCGCCCATATCATTCATATCACCTTGACCCTCATCTATCTCTTTTAAGATTTGAGATTGTCTTATTGTTTGCGCTCCCAGCAATTTTGCTTGTATTTCTTCAATAATTCTCTTCTTTTCATCAAATGACAAATCGGAAACTTTGACTTGGTCTAACAAGTTTCTAAGCTCATGCGGTGTTCTATTTTCGAGATTAATCGCCATTTGCACTCCCTTTCAATTTTTGCACGCAATTATATTAGAGATTTAAAAATAAATCAACATTTTTTCATAATTTATACAAATGCTCTAAAAAAAATCTTTTTTGCCGTTCTTAATGTAACCTTTTGCAACACTTATATTTATATATTATTGTAAAATATTAAGAGTTATTAACACTAACGTCTCTTGATTTTGTTTTTATATACAGTAAAAATAAATCAATAAAAAATAATTTCATAAACTATTCTAACTGCATACTTAAATCTATTCTATTTTTGACTTGAAAACACAAATGCTGCATTAAAATATATGCAAAAGTTTACTTTGCTTAAAGTTTTTATAAAATAAAAAACATTTATAAATTAAAATATTTTTTTAGAGAACTTGAACTGATTTTTATTTATCTTGGATAAAAATATTTTGTTTTAAGAATCATAAATATTAAATCAGTAAAAATAAGACGATTTGCATCATTTCTGCAAATAAATTTTTAGTAAAATATATAGCAAAAAAACATGTTATCACCAATAATATTAATATTTTAAGAGTAAATATCTGCACATGTACTGCTATTTATTTTTGCAATTAAAATTCTCGTTTTGAATACTAATTAATTTAATCATTAATATCAAACACAAATATATCTTACTGCTTGCATAAAATAATTAAAAGAACCACATAGTTGAACAATTTCATAAAAAATAAAAATACTGGTAGTTTGGCAAAATAGCAATCTAAATTTGTAATATAAATAGATTATGTTTTAAGTATTTTACACAAAGATAATAAAAATTTCTATACTAAAAAATACCCTCCCGTTTTAGGGAGAGTAATTTATTTTAATCTTTTTGGACTTGCAAACCGCCTTTGCCGGCTCCAAGACCACCTTTTACAGTCTGTGCCGTATAACTTTTTGCTGCGCTGATTAAATTATTAAAAGCGTCTGTTGTTGCAGCGACTACAACCTTACCTTCCGGCGTATTTGTATAGCCTCCAATTTCAGCACCATTTTTAGAACTACTAATAAACTTTATAAGACCTTCATAGTCAGTATTTTTTGCACTTCCCTCAGCAGCAACTACTTGAACGCCTGATCTATTTTCTATCAATGTTAAAATAGCTGAAGATTCTGTTTTTGTAGATTTTCCAAATAAAGTACCTACCAAACCTGATATGCCAGCTAAACTTGATAAGCCTATTTGCCCTCCTGCATTTTTGCCGCCGGTTACCGAACTAAATATTATTTCAGGAGTAAGGGTAAAATCTGCCGCAACCATTTGTCCTTTACCCATATTGGATGTTGTACGCAATTCTCCGGACTCTGCCAATGAACGCTCTTGTGCCATATTGTCCATAGCGCGTCCACGTTCAACAACAACAAAGCAGTTTGACTGCTGTGCCAACAAGCGAAGTACCGGCGTAACAGGTCTTAGTTTATAATCATAACGCAATATTCTATACCACTCAGAATTTGTATCTTCATGGATAGCTAATGTACCAAGAGTTTCCTCGCATCTATCAAGTCCTGACTCAACATTTTGAGCGTTTGCACCGCCGGCACTTCCCGTAGCAGTTGTTTTAGCACTGGCTGCACCCATTTGCAAACCACCAATGCAACCTGTCAATCCAATCATAACAACACCTAAAATGCAGCTCTTAACAAAAAGCTTTGCCATACTGTCTCCTAGAAAGTAAATTTATTGACATAAAAAAATACATATTTAATCATATAAACATAATTAAATATGTACTGATAGATATAACTTTAATATCTATTATTTTGTTATTATAGTATTATTTTAATTTAATGTCAATAACATAAAAATTATATATTTTAAATTACTATAATATTTATCATATTAAAATATAATATATAATTATATAATTGTTATCCCTTACTGCATGCATATGAGTTATACAATCTTCTTGAATAGTGAGAAAGGATATATATAATCACAAAATATGTTAAAGCCATAATCGTAAAAAGAGCAAATACCTGTTCCGAAGTGCCGTATCTACCCATAAGTATCATGCCTTTGCCCGTCAAATCCTCAATGCCCACAAGCCACACAAAAGAGGTATCTTTTATGGTAGAGGTAAACTGCGAAACGAGTGCCGGGAGTATATTTCTGAAAGTCTGTGGCAAAACGATATAAAGCAAAACCCGCACATAAGAAAATCCTTGAGAATACGCCGCTTCCCACTGACCTTTGGGTATGGAGTTAAGCCCTCCTCTTACTATCTCCGCAACAACTGCCGAAGTGAAAATACTCATAGCTAAAATGCCGGCAACTATCGGCGGTGCCGGCGTCATAAATCTTATCGCCAATATAAAAAGCAAAAGCGGTATATTTCTTACTATTTCTATGTAAACGGCGGCAAATTTTCCCAAAAATGCGATTTTGGAAAATCTCAAAACGCCCAAAACAGTCCCAAATATCGTAGATATGACGATAGATACCACAGCTATGGTAAGCGTTACAAAAAGTCCCCACCCCAAGAAAGTAAAATTTTCAACAATGAACAACTCGCTAACCATGTGCTCTCTCCGTTTTTTTCTCCAGCATCCTCGCATAAGTTGCCAGCGGATAGCATATGGCAAGATATAAAAGTCCTGTTATGATATATGAGGGAGCGTAATATAAATACTCGCTGCTCCAAGAATCCGCCCTGTATAACAAATCCGCCCCTGCTACCATAGCCATTACGGAAGTGTTTTTTATGAGATTTACCGCTATGTTTGTCATGGGTGGGAAAGCGAGTCTTTTTGCCTGCGGAAGCACTACGTACCGCATAGCGTTCCAGTATGAAAAACCTTGAGAGTATGCGGCTTCAAGCTGACCTCTTGGCACGGCTCCTATGCCGGCTCTTACAGCTTCAGCCATATATGCCCCATGATATACGCCTATGCCTATCACTCCTGCTATAAAAACAGGAAGCACCGGATGTATATCCTCCATCCATATGATAAGTTTACTACTAAATTCATACTCCATGCCGACGCGATATAGCACGAGATTTACAAGAAAAAACATTTGAAGCGGCAGGGGTGTATTTTGGATAAACTCCACATACACGCGGTTAAATGCTTTTGCTAATTTATTTTGCATAGAACCCATCACGCCAAAAATTACGCCAAGTATCACAGCAAGTATTAAAGAGAGTATTGAGTAAGCTATAGTTACGCCAAAACCCTCTGCAAACACTTGCCAATCTTTAAACAGCGCTCCCCATTTAAAAAGCGCGAAAGGTCCGCTCTCCAACTATTTAAGCCCCCACTTTTGCGCTATTTTGTCCAATTCACCGGAAGCTTTAAGCTCATTTACGACATCGTTTACAAGCGTTGCTAAAGCGGTATTGCTCTTTTTGGAAGCCACTCCATACTCTTCAGCCGACAATCTATCATCCAAGATCACCGTCGTATCTTCAAGATATCCGAGCAATATGGAAGCGTCAACAGAAAATACGTCGATTCTTCTGGAATCAAGTGCCGTTTTTATCTCGGGATATGTTCCAAACTCAAATATAGTTACTTTGATGCCCTCATTCTTCGCTTTCTCTTGAATAACCTTTTTGGTGGTAGCGCTTTGGGCAACACCGATTTTTTTACCGTTCAAATCCTTGAACGATTTAATCCCCGAAGCCTTTTTGACAAGCAGTCCTATACCGTCTGCATAATACGCATCCGAAAAGTTATAGCTTTGCTTTCTCTCTTCTGTGATAGTAAAAGTTGCGATTACAAGGTCAACCTCGCCGTTATCAAGCAATGGTCCTCTTGTTTTGGCAGTAACTGCTTGAGTTTCCAGCTTATTTTCATCACCAAAAATCTTTTTAGCAACGGCTTTTGCCACATCTATATCAAGACCTTCCGTAATTCCGGTTTTGGGATCTTTGTAGCCAAATTTAGGCACATCAACCTTAACGCCTACTTTCAAAACGCCCCTATCTTTAATTTTTTGAATATCCGGGGCATTTTCTGCCATGCAAGCACTTGCGCCAAAGCCCAAAAAGGTCAGTAGACCGACCAAGAAAGTTGTAAATTTTCTCATGTGTACTCTCCTTAAAATTAAGATTAATGAACGATTTTGCTCAAAAATGCTTTTGTGCGTTCATTTTTAGGATTTTTAAAGAAGTGCTCGGGAGTTCCCTGCTCCAATATCACTCCACCGTCCATAAACACAACCCTATCAGCCACTTGACGGGCAAAACCCATCTCGTGAGTAACTACTATCATGGTTATACCGCTTTTTGCCAAATTTGTCATAACATCAAGAACTTCTTGTATCATTTCAGGATCAAGTGCAGATGTCGGCTCATCAAATAAAATAACGCTTGGATTCATAGCAAGAGACCTTGCTATCGCTACTCTTTGCTGCTGACCGCCGCTAAGCTGCGAAGGATAAGAGTGCGCCTTGTCTTTAAGCCCTACTCTGTCCAACAGCTCCAAAGCCTGCTTGTTTGCCTCGCTTTTTGATATGCCTTTTAAAAGTGTCGGCGCTAATGTGAGATTTTCTATGGCGGTTTTATGGGAGTAAAGATTGAATGATTGGAAAACCATAGCGGTTGATTGCCTCACTTTGGTTATCGGAGCTCTTGGGGCGGTTATATCTACGCCATCAATCGTTATCTTGCCGCTTGTAGGCTTTTCAAGTAAATTTATACAGCGTATCAATGTACTCTTGCCGGAACCACTAGGACCTATAACTACCAATTTTTCGCTTGCTTTCACATGCAGATTTATATCTTTTAAGACATGGTTTGAAGCAAAATATTTATTAACATTTTCCAGAACAATCAAACTCTTCACCTCGCAAAACAAATAAAGATGTAGATTTTACCATAAATCGCAAAACAATAGCAAAAATACTGATATGATATTATGCAATGATAAGAATTTAAAAAAGTTTTTGTCAGCAATAGTCTGCAAAACAACAAAAATCATAATTTGCATTATGGTATTATTTGAGGTGGTAACGGGCAAGCCGTAGCATTAGGCGGGTATCCATCGCTTGATAATCCTCATTTAATTCTTTCTACTCTATCTTTCCCATAGAAAATTATAATAACAAACGCATATTTCTTTACTTTATCATTGCGATAAGCTTGAGATGCAGCAATCCAAAAACACGAAGCGCTCATTATTTTAACTACTCATTTGTCCTTCATTATAAATAAAATGAGTTAGTCTCTTTTTTCCGTTATTTTTTATCATTTTCCGTCATACCCGCAGCCAAACTACAAGCTTATGAAGTAAACGCATATCGTTCTTTTTCGTCACTCCCACACCCACTAATACGTCATTCCCGCGTAGGCGAGAATCCACAGGAACGACAAAGAGTGAGAAGTATGGAAAGTGGATTATCACGCCGCAAGCGGCTTGCAATGATATATATCCGCTTTCTTCGTCTTTTACGTCACTTCCACAAAAAAGATAGATTCCCGCATTCCTCGCAAAGATCGTTTCTTTCAGAAACTCTTCGCTCGTGCGGGAATGACGTAAGAACAGTGCACAAAGAATGACTTTCTCCTTTTTCATCATTTCCGTGGAAACAGAAATCTCATCAAGAAACAAGAAAAGAAAGTGAATTGCTTCGTCATTGCGCTCCTTGCAATGACGGAAGAAAAAGCGGGTGTCATTCCCGCGCAAGCGGGAATCCATCTTTTTCGATTATCATAATTAAGTAAAACATATACTATATATGATAAGTGAAATGATTTTCTTCTTTTATTTTCGTGTTAACACTTGTGGATTCCCACCTACGTGGGAGTGACATATTAGGAAAATCATCCCCTGCTATTAAAATTAGTTATTGAGCGTAGCGACTAACACGGTAATCCAAAAAACCAAAATCTTTTAAACCCAAGCAAGTTATAAACAATAAAATAATTTCAAATATTAACAATAGAATGATTTTAGATATTAACAATGGAACAATTTTGGACATTAACAAAGAAAGCAACCCAAACACCAGTTCGCAAGACAATTTTACTCCAACCAAAGAAACAAAAAGACAAAAGAAGCTTACTTTGCTTCTTGTATTTCTATTTCCCACCCTACCTTCCATTATTTATTTACTTTATGGTTTTCATCATTCCCGCGCAAGCGGGGATCCACAAAAATAAATACAAAAAACAAAAAATATAATAAATCAGTACAAAGAGGCAAGATTATTTCATTTATAACACATGATATGATTTTAATTACTCGTGGCAATGGAAAATAATGGATTCCCGTTTTCAAGGAAACATTTTGCTTTCGCAAAAACGCTTCGCTTGTTTTCACGGGAATGATGGAGAGGGGAGGAAGTCATATCTCTCACCACTCCCTTATGTCATATTCGCGTATGCGGGTATCCATCTTCTTTTGTTACTTTCACAATAAGTAAAATACATATTGTGTAAAAAGAGACAATTTTGCCTCTTCTATCTTTGTGCTAATTCATAGATTCCTGTTTTCACGGGAATGACGTAATTGGTGAGGCATGGAAACGATAGAGAGGGACACGGAAATGGCGAAATACGAGTTGTTTTCTTGGTTTTGATTGTTTTGATTTGCAGCATCGGCTTTTTCAAAAATATACGCTAAAACCAACCGATGTATTAAGTTTGCCCTCTTTTGACTTTAATCCCGCATGGATATCCCAGTCAAGCGAAAGCGGTGCGTAAACGGCAAAAACATTCGACTCTTCTTTAAACCCTTTGGCGTTATTTTCCCAAGAACGCTCATAAGATGCGAGCAGTTTTGCATTTGTGCCCAGATACGCTATCAATCCTACATTTGCCACAGCAAAAAAGTCTGTTTTGCTTTTTATCACCGTGCCTATCTTGCCGATAGTATAGATTGTTGCACCTCTTAGAGGTGAAAATCCAATGCCTCTGCCCCACTCAAATACGCCTTTAGTATTCTCTTCCAAAGCCAAACGAAACGTTTTTGATAAACCTATAACGCGGTAATCCCCGATTGATTCCGTAGATATTAGATTAAACCTCTCCAAACTAACGCCTTTTTTATCAAATCTTACCTCAAGCTCCAGTATTTTGCTCTCATATTGGGTTACACTTGCATTTGAAAGCGCTCTTTTGTCGCGGTAACTTGGTAATATACTAAGTCTAAAACCGCCGTCAAATCCTTCGATTGCCGCACGGCTTGCACCGGGCATATTCAAAGGATAATAAGCCCCAAAACGCGCCATGCTATAACTGTTGCTTTTTGAAGGCTGCACGGAAATATTTTTGATTTTATCCTTTTGGCTTAATTCTTGCAAGTATTCAACAGGTGTTGAAAAAAACCAATATTTATCGTTACTGAAAGTTTTGTCTGCCGCACTTAGCGCCATCTCTATCGCCGTATTGCAGTTATGTGTGATAAATTGATACAGCATGGGTGTCTCTTTCAACTCCCATAAATGTTTTTTAAGCCGCTCCTTGGCTTTGCTTGATAGATTAAGCTCAAATTCCCAAAGCGAACGCAGTTCATTGTAGATATAAGTTTCTATCGTTTTATAATAAGGAGACAATACGTAACTACCCTCAGAACCGCCCAATACCGCGTTGATATATCTATTTAGATTGCCGTTTTCATTCATCAATGCCATAAATGAGAAACTATGCTCTCTTGTCACACCCTCATCATCTTTTCCGGCAATTTTCAGTATCGTATGCCCCATAATCGAAGCTGGATTTGACTGGTCTTCCGATACGAAAACCGCATAAATACGTTCAAATGGGACTTTTTGCAGATATGTCTCGTACTCTTCGCAGTCTGTTTTTGGCAGCCGATTTGTCTCAATCATTCCATTTTCAAGCAAAAACTCTAAGCGTGCGGGGTATTTGCACTGCGCTTTTGGATCATTTAATAAAGCTGTTATCGTCGCTTCCAATTCAGCGGTTTGATTTTTATATCCATCAGGAGAGATAAAAAAGGAGCTCTCGCCCCTTATCAAACTCTTACCGTTCTTGTAATGTAAAAGCGCTTCCCATTCTATAGCTGTGCTTTGACTTGCATGCGCATAGCTAAAAATGGTTAAAACGATTAGCAGCCTAAGCAATACTAATTATCGCAATTTGATTTATTGGCAACAGAAACTATGATTTGCTCGTCATATTTCCACATTCTGCCCGTAGCCACGTCTGTTGTAGTGCTAAATACGCAGCTAAAGCACCAGATAGCATTAACAAAAAAAGCGCCGCTGATCGTTGCATTTTTCTTCATTGTGGTAGCTTTCGTACATTTACTCTCTTCAACAGAAATAACCAACGGTTGATTTGCACGTCTTACCAAAGCAACAAACGGTGTTTGACCTGATTGCATTCCGTCTTTATATATAACCGTAGCGTTAACGCTTTTAGAATTACTTGAATTGATCACAACCGATTGAGTATCTTGGTTGACAAGCGTAGCACAGCCTGCCATACCGAACACAACAACTACTAAAAATAACCATTTAAAAATTTTCATTTTATTCTCCATGTTAAATTTTCTTCCAAACACTATCATCGCTCGAAGATAGGACTTGAAACTGCTGATTCTGACCACAGAACGCCTTTACCTGCTTTGATCATGTGATATCCCTCGCCATAGATCAGCCTTACCGTTACCAAATCATCTATTTTTGTTTAATTTAAAAAATGTAAGCAATCTTCAATGAAACTCCGCCAAAATTTGCAGACTCTCTATTGTCATTTGCGTAAATTGTTTTGACAGGGATGCTTCTGTAGCCAAGCGATATTTTAGAATTACCGCCAAAGATATATCCTCCGTAAATTCCGTAACTCATACCGTCTTGTTCAAATTCATAAACCCCGCCACTGCCGCTTGAAGGAATGGGATAGCCGATATTGGCGCCTACAAAAAAGGAGTCTCCTTTGCGGTCGTTTACATAGTATTCTGCGGCAATTGCCGGAATAAGTATAGAATCGATATATACATTATCACCGTAAAGATATTCAACTTTAACAAGCCCAAACAGATAAGACAATTCCGGCTTGATAACAACATTTTCATTAACGCCTATTTGCATACCCGCTTGCATTTCAAGAAACATGCCAAGACCTGATGACTTTGTTCCGTATGCTTTTTCTACCGCATCCAATTTATCACCGCTTGTATCAAGACCGAAACCGATCTCAAGACCAATATCTGCATGCGCTGCACTAAACAGTGAAGATGCCAAAAGAAGAGCAAAAACGCTTTTTAAATTAAACGACTTTTGTAACATGATTGTTCCTTACGATAAATTTACCATTAAAAAATGATTGTGGATTTATATCGAAAAAAAATAGCTCGTAGTACAATGAAAATATGCGGGATTTTAATGTTGTTTAAATATAAATTTTATTTAAGCATTTTTTTGTAAATTATTTCAATAAAATAAATATATTATCTTTCATCTCTAACTTATTTTTATATATAAATAATACTTTATCATGATTTTATCTACACTATAGATAGGTTTTCAACTCTCATATAGAAAAAATTTTGAAAGGGGGTTGTTTTTTATATTTTTGTCATTTTCCGCATTTTACGTTATTTATGCAGCCTGTCTTTTTGTCATTCACGCCTTACTCTTTACGTTGTTTTCATGTTATTTCATCATTTCCATTACCCCTTACGCCATTCTCTCCCCTCCCCTGTCATATACACACTCCCTCCTTCCATCATTCACATATTCCCATTTATATCATTCCCGCGCAGGCGGGAATCCATTTTCTCAATGTTCTAAATTCCTCAACCATATGCACCCTCTCTATTGCGTCATGCTCACAACAGAACAACAAGCTTACGAAGTAAGCGCATATCGTGAGGGAATGCAGGAATCCATGAGTTAACATAAAAGCAGAAGAGACAAAATTGTTTCTTTTTACAAAATATGTATTTTACCTATTGTAAGAATGACAGAATAAGATGGATTCCCGCCTACGCGGGAATGACATATTAGGAAAATCATTCTTTGCTATTAAAGTTTGTCATTGCGAGGAGTGCAAAACCTGACGGGTAATCCAAAAAACCAAAATCTTTTAAATCCAAGCAAGTTATAAACAATAAAATAATTTTAGATATTAATAATGAAATGGTTTTGAATATTAATCAAAAAAGGATTCTACTCCAACCAAAGAAATAAAAAGGCAAAGGGAGCTTACTTTGGCTATTGTTTCTCTTCCCGCCTTGCCTTACCCTATTTATTTACTTTGTGGTTTTCATCATTCCCGTGCTATCTGGTATCTCATTTGATGGATTGCTACGCTGCAAGCAGCTCGTAATAACAGAAAAGAAGAATTTCGCACAATAATTGCAACGACAGAATAAGAAATGGATTCCCGCCTGCGCGGGAATGACAAAAATGGGAATATGGGAATGACGTAAAGTGAGGGTGCGAGTGACACAATGGAAACACTGAAACAAAGGAATGACAAATGGAGATTCCCGCATTTATATTAATTCACCGCAAAACCTTTGTAACCGTTTCGCAATAGAACGACACTAAAATACAAAATCAATTCAAAAGGCGATTTGTGAATAAAATAGGCGATTTTATCTTCCTAAATGTTACCCGTTTTATGGCGTATGCCATATTAATTA
>JAIROK010000042.1 GCA_031257555.1 Campylobacteraceae bacterium
AGCGAATTTTCATAAGCGATATTTATCATGTCAAGAACGCCCGTCTGCGCGCCGTAAAACATAATCATATCGTCATTTTTCAAACTCAGATAAATACCGCAGTTCGCCTCTTCAAACAGATCAAGCTCTTGCATGCTTGCCGCAAACTGCATATGGTGCGGATTTTTAAGCGTTTTTATAGAGTTTAAAAGTTTTTGCGAGGTAAAAGAGCCGCCTTTTAATATAATATTTTGTCCGCTTTTTAGATGGCAAATTTCAAACTGCACATCTTTTTTAATCTCATCTTTAAAATAAAGCGAAGCGGCAAGCGCGCACCCTTTAGCTTCCAAAACGACAAATTTGACCCCTTTTTCAAACAATGCCAAAGATAGAAAATACAAAAACAGGTCGTCTGCCAATTTTAATCTTATAAATTTTGGAAAATTAGGATACTGAAGAGTAAAGACCATATTTGTATGCGTTTTTATGACAGGCTTTTCAAGCGAAGCCAGCGCCGCTGTCTCTTCGTCTTCCATGACGGCGATTTTGCCGACAAGGCTTAAGTCGGAAGGCATTATGAGTACGTCATTTTCATAACTTTTGTCTTTTACTTCCGATATGCAAAATGTGCCTTTTAGCGTCTTAAAATTTACCTTTTCGCCGCTTGCTATGATGTCGGCAGCCTTATAAAAAGCTTCTTTAAAATTGCTCTCGTACAAAACCGTATCGCCGTTATTTGTAAAAACAAGGGGCGGATTTATATCGAGATTTTGCCCTATCTCATTTTTTACAAATGGGTTAAACTCATTTTTTGCCGTCTCTAAAGCCTGCTTGGTAAAAGGGATATGAACTTTGCACTCTTGCACTTTGACGGCTTTGGCGCTGTCCCACTCGTTCGCAACGCTAACGGAGGTAGATTTCAAAAAGATGGAAAACGGAAGCGAATTTGACAATTTATCCGAAAAAACTATCAACCTCTCTTCATCGCCCCTTGCATATAGTGAAATTTTATCTTTATCTTTTGAAATGTAGTGTTCTATATCATTTTCTACCGCCAAGGCTTGCAGAAAATTTTCCAAAACGCTATTTTTTGAAATATATTCAAACTCGTAAACTAATATCATAAATCCTCATCTTGACCAAATTTGTAAGCCTCGCTTTGAATATCAATCTTATCATTTATAATACCAACGTCAAATCCAAGCTCTTTTAAATGCCCTACAAGCACTCTTTCCATAGTTTCAGAACCTTTTATAATCTCATCTGTAAGTCTTAAAGTAGTCCCTTCAACAACTTTTGGAATTATACCTATGATTTTTGTTTTTGGTCTGTCGCCGACTATATCCATCATGGTTAAAGTTTGCAGCATTTCAACTTCATGAGCGCTTCCCTGCCATGAGATATGTTTTGGGATATCGTCAAAATCAAAAAAATAGACATTGCCGAACTCTCCGCCATCAGCGCTTATACAGTCTAATATAATGACATAATCATATTGGGCTATTATCGGTATCAATCTCTCCGCCAACGTTCCGCCGTCAATAAAATCAAGCGTATGCGTATGGGAAGTAAAACGGTATTTTTTTTGTATGTATCGGCAAAGATGAACTCCGACACCTTCGTCGGAGAACATTATATTGCCGATACCAAGCAGTAATATTTTCATAAATTGCCGTTAGTGGCTTTTGTGTTTAAACTTTAAGCCGCTGACAACTGCATCCAAAGCGCCCTCTTTGCCTTTTATGGAGTTAAAAATAACCATATAAATATGCACGGGTACAAATATAAAAACAACCCACATAGCTATGTGATGAATCGTTCTAACATTTGCAAGTCCGCCAAAAAGCTCTTCAAACCAGCGCATTAAAGTATATAACGCCCCGCCAAGCCCTTCGTGGTATACATGTACATAAAGTATCAAACCGCTAAGGCACAATAAAATCAATACGACATAAAAAAATGCGTAAGTTACAAATTGCAAGGGATTATAAACTCCATGCAGTTTTGGGTGATCGCCTAAAAACAGATAATATTTTATCTGCGCTATCCAAATTTTGAGACTAAAAATATCTTTATAAGAGATAATCTCCAATCTTTGGACTTTATCTTTATCAAAGAAAAACAGATAAATTTTCAGTATCGTAATAGCTATCAACAAAAACCCAAATATCTGATGCCACATTCGCATCTTTGCATGCAAAAACAAAACCGGCTCACTGGAGATTTCGGGAGCTACAAAAACATAAGCAATATAAAATCCCGTAATGCTCAAAATCACTATGGAGACAAATCTCAACCAATGCACCCATCTTGTGCCTGAGGTATATTCTGTCTCGGCTTCTCTAACAATTTCTTTAGACATATTTTCTCCTCTTCTTAGCAGACTATATTGTCTTGAGCAACTTTATAAGAGCCAAGCTCATTGCCTTTTGTATCCATCACATGCACCGCGCACGCAATGCAAGGATCATACGAGTGAATAACTCTGATGATTTCCAAAGGTTTTGACAAATCGGCTATCTTAAGACCTATCAAACTCTCTTCATACGGTCCTCTTACGCCGTTAGCGTCTTTTGGAGAAGCGTTCCAAGTAGATGGAACAACGGCTTGATAATTTTCTATAACGCCGCCTTTAATCTTTACCCAGTGACTTAGCGTTCCTCTTGGAACATGCCCGATGTATCTTCCTTTATACTCTTTGTTTTTATCAATCGTATAAGTGGCGCAAGTCTCTTGATCAACTTTTAAGTTTGCAATCAAATTATTAAACGCTTCAAGTCCGTTATCCGCAACAACTTTTGCCTCTATCATGCGGCATGCGGTTCGTCCCAAAGTTGAGAACACGGCGCCTACGGGAAGTCCCGTATCTTTTAAGAATTGCTCCACAACTTTACCTACTCTTTCATTTCCTTTAACATAATTTATCACTATATTTGCCAAAGGTCCAACCTGCATAGGTTTGCCGTCATAGCGCGGAGCTTTTATCCAAGAGTATTTTCCGTTTTCATCTATCACTTGCGTAGAAGAGAGTTTGTCGTTACCGTCAATCGTATTTTCTTTCTTAAAGCCCGTGTAATTTGGATTTGTTTTGCCATCATACGGGTGAAGCGGCTCATCGTCTTGATACCATGCTCTTGTAGCCTCTTCCGTTATCTTATCCTCATCAACTTCATGTACTTTGCTAATATCGCCATTAAGGATAATGCCGCTGTCAAACAGCCAATCATTCGCGCCAAGCTGAAACTCTTTAAACGTGAAGAGGTTGGCTACTCCCATATCGCCTGTTACGCTTTTTTCGCCTGCATACGCTTTTCCTGCCATGACAAGATCAGGATAGTAAGCGCGGTTTATAAAATCAGCAATCTCTTGGAATTTCACCAAATACTCGCCAAGACGCGCAGGGTCTAACAGATCCATAACACATGTAACGCCGCCGACTGTCAAACTTTGCGGATGCGGCTGTTTTGCGCCAAAAATTGCCATCATTTGAGCAACGGTTCTTTGTATTTTCAAACACTCAAGGTAGTGTGAAAGAGCTATAAGATTTTGTTCGGGAGTCAAATGATAAGTTTTATGTCCCCAATACGCATTCGCAAACGGTCCCAAATGTCCTTTGCCCGCAAATGCCGCGACTTTATCTTTGACTGCTTTTAAGTGATCTGCGCCTGTTGCAATAGGCGTAGAGGTATAGTTAAAAGCTTCATCGCTTGCTTTTTTAGGATCTGCTTTAAGCGCTGAAACTATATCTACCCAGTCAAGCCCATGAAGATTGTAAAAATGCACAGGGTGGTCATGCAAGAAAAGCGCATTATTCATAAGCGTTCTAGTTAAAAGCGCATTTAAAGGAGGAGTAATGCCAAGTGCATTTTCTACCGCAACAATACCCGCTTTATAGTGTGAAAATGTACAGACTCCGCATATTCTTTGCGTAAAAAAGCCGGCATCGCGCGGGTCTCTGCCTTTTAATATCTGCTCAAGTCCTCTCCAAAGCGTAGCTGACGAATAAGCTTCGGTTACGACATTATTATCGTCAACAACGACTTCTACTCTTAAGTGCCCTTCTATTCTGGTAATCGGATCTACTACTATTCTTTTACTCATTATCTAATCTCCTTTTATTCAAGCTTTATCTTTTTTAAATGCCATAATAGCAGCATGAGCCGCAATGCCAACCGCAGTAACCGTCAAAAGAGCAACCCCGACTTTGTCTGCAGTCCCATCTGCGCCTATCGAATAAAGCGTGTTATATCGCCTTTCTGCAAGCGGTTCTTCAAAAGGTCCCATAGTATCCCAAAAATCAGGTTCAGAGCAGCCTATACAACCGTGACCCGCTTGAATAGGCCAAGATGTATGCTGATTAAATCTCTCGCGCGAGCAGTTGTTGAACGTATAAGGACCTTTGCAGCCTACTTTATATAAACAGTAGCCTTTTTTAGCTCCCTCATCGCCAAACTGCTGAACAAATTCGCCCGCATCAAAGTGTCCGCGTCTTTCGCAAAGGTCGTGGATTCTGATACCGTAAGCCCATTTCGGACGATTGTATACATCCAAAGACGGAAGCGTGCCGAAAAATATATAATGCAAAACATTTCCTATGATATTTTTCTCGCTTGGAGGACAGCCAGGGACATTAATCACCGGTTTATCTGTAATTTTGCTAAGCGGTTTTGCATTTGTAGGATTTGGATGAGCGGCTTGAACTCCGCCAAAACTTGAACAGGTGCCTATCGCAAATATTGCCGCCGCACTTGCCGCCGCGTCTCTTGCATGTTCGGCTCCTTTTTTGCCGTGAGGTCCTACGGTTAGATAAAACTCGCTGCTTCCTGCGGGAATTCCGCCCTCAACCATAAGTATATATCTGCCTTTATACTTTTTTATAGCCTCTTCAAGATTATGTTCAGCCTGCCAGCCTGATGCCGCCATCACGGTTTCGTGATATTCAAGCGATATATAATCAAATATAAGGCTGTCTATCGTGGGCGCATCCGTTCTTAACAAACTTTCGCTGCAGCCCGTACACTCTGCCATGTGAAGCCAAATAACGGGCAGTCTGTCAACAAGTTCGGCAGCTTGAGCCATAAGCGGTGTGAATGCAGATGGCAACGACAACATAGCTGTCATGCCCGCAGCCCATTTCATAAAATCGCGTCTGCTGATACCATGCTCTTGCATTAACTCATTTATCGATCTATTTTCTTTAACTTTTGGAAGTTGCGAAAGAGTGTCCAATCTCTCCTTGACATTAGAAAATATTTTGGTGTTTTCCATGCAATAATGCTCCTTATTTTAGATTTAACTTAAAGCTTTATACAGAATATGGATTTGGCATAAATATATGCGATTCATATTTTGTCATTTTAGTCATCATAATTAAAGCGAAATTTCCACAATTATATTCTCGTATTCATATATATAATATTGAACCAAGCTTTTAATTTTTTCAAAATGTATAGATTAGAAACGTATAAATAGGATACTATAAGTCTTAAATTAGTAATATTTTTATATAAAAAAAATCTTATCAAAAAAATTAAAAATTATATCTAAACTACAACATATTTTAGTAATAAAATTACCATATTATTCATACCAAAAAAAAGATAAAGTTTTATCAAAAATACTATATATTTTTATTCCAATAATGCCTTAAAAACGATATTTTAAATGATTTTATAGTTTTAATTGTAAAAGCAAAAAGAGATAAAAAATGATTAAAAAATATCTCTTTAAAATATTATTTAGCAAAAGACATTTTTTAATAAAAGTTTCAGAAAATTATCTCTTCTTTTCTAAAAAAATCTTCTATTTTCCTTAAAGAAAATTCTTTATCGTATGTATGGAGCTCCTGCCAAGTTTTACCATCTAATCCTTTGGAGCAGGTGAGATTTTCATTGTTGAAAAATTTTGTATTAAACTGCAAACAAAGACGAATTAAAAGATAATATTGAAAAGAGGTAAGTTCATCTACTAAAAGCATTATTTTTTGATAATCGTCATATCTATTATCTTTATCATCTTTCCAAATTCGTTTTGCAAAATCATGTTGGTATTCCACGCTTTTTTTGGGATTTAACAAAAACTCTTTAAATGATTTTTTGAATTCATATTTTGGAATAATACTCTTTATAGATAAAAGAAAAAGATGCGAACACAACAAAAAAAGTTCGCTTGGAAAAATAACTCTTTTTTTTAACTCTTCTTTTGTTTGATTTTCCACATCTATTTGTTCGCGTAAATATTCTATATGTTTTGCGCGCCAATTTTTATCATCATTTTTGGGAAGTTTTTCCCATTCTATTAATGTCGGTCTTGGAATGTTAAATCTATCTAAAAGCGGTTTATAACTGATTTTTTTCATAGATATTCCTAAATCAATAAATATATTTAAAAAAATATTAAAATTATAGCAAAAATATACCTGTTATTCCTAATATAAAAACCAATACTACTTTGCGCTTATCCAAAACTTCTTCAAAAATTCTTCGCTAAACTCCACAAGTCCTCTTTTTCGCAAATCGTCTAACACATTTTTGTCGCAGTTTACGACATTAGGCCATTCGCGCTCATATCCCTCAAGCGCGCCTTTTTTTGTAGCGTCAATTCCGAAAAATTCGTCTTCTATGAAAATATCCCGCTTTGCGTCTATATTGTTCGTAACTTTCCATATCAGCATGTAGAGATTTTCTATGTCATCGCTTTCGGCATCTACAAAAACAAGCAGTTTTGTATGTTTTTTCACAGGTCTTAAAAGCCTGAATGCCTCTTGCATGAGCCGCTCTTTTTTTATGGCTATAAATGTTACGGGGGTTTTCGTGTCGGTCATGAACTGTTTTACATTTTTTATCCCGTGGCAGAGAATTGACATTTTATCTAAAAGCTCGGCATCGCTTATAATCTCTTTTGTATCTGTTCTTATCTCGTCTCCCGTGCAATCAAGCCCCAACTTTCCGCCATAGCTCGCATTTGGCGAAGCATGGTCAAGCGCATCGCAAATACCTTCGCTGATGATGATATTTTCTTTGCTTATCCTGTTTAGTATAAATCTTGAGATACTTTCTCTATCTTGCAAACTCGGCGCATCTTCGCCTACAAATACGGCATGCTTTACAAAACTCATTTGTCCCACGCCCCAAAAAGCGTGCATAAACTGTTTAGCGTGTCCGACATATCTTGTTTTCATCTTTGCAAGTATCAGATTGTGAAAAACGCCGTTTTCCGGCATATCATAATCTATAAGTTCGGGCGTAGTGGTTTTTAAAAGCGGCAAAAATATGCGCGCTGTCGCCTGCCCCATATATTTATCTTCTATAGGCGGCTTACCTACGACAGTGGCGTGATATATGGGTTCAAGTTTACTTGTAATGCAAGTAACCTCCATCACGGGATAAAGCTCTTTTGGCGTATAAAATCCCGTATGGTCTCCAAAAGGACCCTCAATCGCCAAATTTTGCGGATCTACCCACCCTTCCAAAACAAAATCGGCATCATCGGGAACATATATCGGGTTTGTCAGCGACTTTATAAGCTTTGCTTTTTTGCCGCGTATAAAGCCGTAAAGAAGCAGTTCAAAAAAACCGTAGGGCATTGGAGCTTGAGCGCACCAAATATAGAGCGGATCTCCGCCTATGGCTATGGAGAGCGGCATTTTTTTACCCTCTTTTTTATACTCGTTAAAAAAATGCATACCGTCTTTGTGTATCTGCCAATGCACGCCAAGGTGATTTTTATCATGTACTTGCATTCTATACATGCCAAGATTTTGCAACCTTCCGTCCAAGCTTTGCGTATAAATCTGCCCCATTGTGATAAATGCCCCGCCGTCTTCCGGCCAAGTAGTAAGAATCGGTATATTGAAAAGATTTACTTTGTCGCCTTGTTTTATAAACTCTTGACATATTCCTTTGCCGCCGACACGTTTGGGCGGGATATTTTTAAAAGACAAAAGTTTGCTTAAAAACTCCGCTTTGCCTCTAAATCCGGCTTCCACGCGCAGTCTCATAAGCTCGTCTATCTCTTTTGATATCAATTCAATATCTTTGCCGAAAATCAACTTTAACGCTTTTTGGGAGCCGAATATATTCATCAAAACCGGCATATGAAACTCTTTGCCAAGCCTTTTGCTTACAGGCTTTAAAAACAGCAACGCTTTTGAATCCTCTTTTTTGGCTTCCACAAAGGCTATATGCGGTATCTCCAAATCAATATCAACGCTTTCATGTATCACTTTCAAAAGATTGTGCTGTCTAAATAACTCTATAATATTATCCATTGCCGCCTCCAATCAAAAAATCATTTCGTTTGCTATCTTTTCAGCTCTTGCTAAAATCTCCTTAGCGCCTTTTGCTATTATCATATCGGCTAATTCACCGCCCGCGTTTTTATAGTTTTCTCTTTTTATTTTAAGCTCTGCATGTAAAAGCTCTTTGCCGTCAGGCAATCCTACTACAGCCTTTATATGTAAATCATCTTCATCTGTTTTTGCATTGACGCCTATGGGAACTTGACAGCCGCCCTCTAACTTTTCTACAAAATCTCTCTCTATTTTTGTCTCTACAATCGCGTTTTCATCGTTTAAAAAATCAATTATCTGCAAAATCTTCGCATCATCAACCGCTTCTATTCCCAAAGCCGCCTGCCCCATGGATGGAATCATAACATCTGTATCTATCGGCGAAAAGTATTTTATCTTACTTTCAAGACCAAGTCTTTTTACTCCCGCCACAGCCAAAATAATAGCGTCAAACTCGCCGTTTTTTAACTTATCTATACGCGTGTTGATATTGCCGCGCAAGTTTTTTATAACCAAATCGGGGCGCACATGCAAAAGCTGCATTCTGCGTCTTAAACTTGTAGTGCCGACAATCGCATTTTTTGGAAGCGCGGCTATATTTTCATATTTTTGAGAAAGCAGCGCGTCTCTTACGTCTTCTCTTTTTGTTATCGCGCCAAGCTTCAAGCCTTTTGGAAAAACGACAGGGACATCTTTCAGGCTGTGTACGGCTATATGCGCTTTGCCTTTTAACATAGCGTTTTCAAGCTCTTTGGTAAAAAGCCCCTTGCCGCCGATTTTTGCCAACGGCGTATCAAGTATTTTATCGCCTTTTGTCTTCATGATATTTAATCTTACGCCAATATCGTGATATCTCTCTTCTATTTTGGCTTTTATATATTCGGACTGCCAAAGAGCCAATTTACTGCCGCGCGTTGCTATTATCAACTCTTTCATCTGTTATCCTCTTTGCTCTTATTGCTATTGTCGTCAATAATTTCAACGTCTATTATATCTTCATCATCGCGTTTAACGCCTATCAACAAAACGGCTGACATGATAAGTAAAACAGCCCCTGTGATATCGCCGAAAAATCCGGGCAATATCAACAAAAAAGCTCCCAAAATTCGTACGGTAGAAGCTAAAGAGACGGTAGAAAGCGAAAGTTTTTTTTGCATTATCCTTTGAAAACTCTCTTGAAGTTTAAACGGCGTGTTAAAAAGCAGTATTATGCCGAAAACCGCGCTTAATAGTATCTCCAAAAATGTGTAAAAAACTCCGATGGCAGAAGCCAAAGGTATGGTAACTACAACTTCAATAAAGATATAAAACAAAAAAAGTATCAGCTTCACTCAAAAACCTCTCTTAATTTCTCGTCAAGTTCACTTATATTTATATACTCTTTGGCGTTTGAAGCTCTTGAGACAAGCTCTACTTTGCCTTCGTCAAACTCTTTGCCGACGATAAGCGCGTAAGGAAAACCTATCAATTCAAAATCGTTCATCTTAAAGCCAAATCTCTCGTTTCTATCGTCTAAAATAACCTCTTTTTTCTGCGCTTTCAAATCCTCGTAAAGTTTAGTTGCAAACTCTTTTCCGGCTTCATTTTTCACATTTGAGATAATTATATCCAAAATGTAAGGAGCGCTTTGCTTATTCCAAATGCACCCTTTTTCGTCATGATTTGCCTCTATTATAACGGCAGCCAAACGGCTGACTCCGATACCGTAACAACCCATAAAAAACGGCTGAGACTTGCCGTTTTGGTCTAAAAATGAGGCATTCATAGCCGATGAGTATTTTTGCCCAAGCTGAAATATATGTCCTACCTCTATGCCTTTGGTAAGAGAGAGTCTGCCGCCGCAGCAAGGACATAAATCGCCCTCTTTTACTTCAATCAAATCAGCATATCTTTCGTCTTTAAAATTAAACATTGAAACGCCCACATAGTGGTAATCCCTCTCGTTCGCGCCGCAGATAAGATTTTTCTCCTCTTTTAATTCGTTATCTATAAAAAATTTGATATCAGGAAGCCCGATAGGACCGCAAAATCCAGCGGACAATCCGGCATTTTTTATCTCCTCTTCGCTTACTTCCGTAAGTTCCAAAGCTTTTGCGGTATTTTTCGCTTTTACCTCTTGCAAACTGTCACAGCCGCGAATAAAAAAGACGACGATTTCGCTTCTATCTTTATATACGGCTTTTTTGATTACAGCTTTTATTGTGTAAAACGTATCTACTTTGAAAAATTCGCTTAAGCTTTCTATGGAAGTAATAATCGGCGTGTGAAATTTGGAAAAATCAGCTTTCGGAGGCGCGATATCGGTTCTTTTTTTCTCTCTTTTTGCCGCTTCAACATTAGCGGCATATTCGCATTTATCGCATACCAATATATCGTCTTCGCCGTTTTTAGCCAATACCATAAACTCTTTGCTGCCGCTGCCGCCTATCGCTCCGCTGTCAGCCGCAACCGCTCTAAAATCAAGCCCAAGCCGCGTAAAAATCTTCGTATAAGTCTTCTCCATCAAGTCAAATTCGCGCTTCAAATCTTCCACAGACGCATGGAAACTATAGCCGTCTTTCATTACAAATTCGCGACCTCTTAAAAGTCCAAATCTAGGTCTTGCCTCGTCTCTGAATTTTGTATTGATTTGATACAGATGCAAAGGCAGCTGTTTGTAGCTGTTTATACGATTGCGCACTATATCCGTAACAACCTCTTCATGCGTAGGACCCAAAACAAACTCATTATCTTTTCTGTCATGAAACCGCAACAGCTCTTTACCGTACACTTCGTATCTGCCGCTTTGCTGCCAGAGTTCAGACGGATTTACAACGCCCATGCTTATCTCCTGCGCGCCGGCACTGTCCATCTCTTCTTTTACTATATTTCTTATCTTGTCAAGCACCCTTTTGCCAAGAGGCAAAAAGTTATAAAGCCCGCTTCCAGTCTGACTTATAAACCCTCCTCGTATAAGGAAAATATGGCTTGGAAGCAGAGCGTCTTTTGGCGCTTCTTTAGTAGTGGGTGCAAAAAGTTTGGAAAACCTCATTCATCTATCTCCGAATTTATTTTAGTTATCTGCATATCTTTGAGCCGCTCATCGTCAATGTCAAAAAAGTATTGAAGCGACTGTATGATTTTATCAGACTCGTCAAGCTCTAAGACATTTTTTAAATTTATAGTCGGCTTATGCAAAAAGGCATTAAAAACCTGGTGTATTATCTTCTCTACGCTCTCTCTCATTTCACTTTGCATGTAGCCCTTTTTGACGGCTTTTTCTATCTCGTTAAACGCGCTCTCTTTGGCTTTGTTTCTAATCTCTTTTATGATAGGATCCACCGAGAGCGCTTGAAGCTTTTTGAAAAATTCGGTAGTCATCTCGCCTACTATAGAGTAAGCAATTTTCGCCTGCTCTTCGCGAAGAGCCAGATTTTTGGCGACTATCTCCTCCAAATCGTCAACGGCATATACATGTACATTCTCAAAGCGGCACGGCTCTATATCGCGGGGTACCGCTATATCAAACCAATATCTTTCAAAAACCCTTGCTTCTACCATATCGTTCGTGATAATCGCATGCGACGCGCCCGTAGCGCTAAAAACCAAAGGGTATTTGTTTACGGCTTCGGATAAACTTGAAAAAGGCTGCGCAGAGGCATTTTTGCCAAGTTTTTTAGCTAAACTCAAAGCATTTTCATAACTTCTATTGATGATTATCACATTAGCGTTTGAAGCAAGCAAATGTTTAGCCGCAAGCTCGCTCATCTCCCCAGCGCCTACCACTACGGCATTTACGCCGTCAAGATTTTTTAATAAATCTTTTGCTTTTGTTACCGCCACAGAAGAGACGGAAACCGGATTTTTGGATATATCGGTACTGCTCCTGACAGCCGCCGCGCATTTAAAACACTGTTGCATCGCGCGTCTTAGCTTTGGTCCGCAAAAGTTGTTTTTGTGTGAAAAATTAAAAGTAGATTTTAGCTGTCCCGATATCTGCGTTTCGCCGATAACAAGGCTGTCCAAAGACGAGCACACGGCAAAGAGATGGTGTATCGCGCCGACATTTTCATATACATCGGCTCTGTTTTCAAGCTCTTCTTTATTTATTCCCGATACGTGAGATAAAACGCTCAATATAAACGACAAACTCTCTTTGCACTCTTTAACGCTTGTTATCACCTCTACTCTATTGCATGTAGAAAGTATCACCGCTTCATTGATATTTTCGTGATTTGTTATCATTTTAAGGACATTATAAAGCTTTTCTTCATTGTTAAAAGAGAG
>JAIROK010000084.1 GCA_031257555.1 Campylobacteraceae bacterium
CCGCGCATAAGAAGTACGGGAGAGATTCCAAGCGAGCAGAGTATTTACCGCTATCTAAATGGAAACCGCGAGTTGAAAGTAGAGTTAATCCCATACATAGCGCAAGTTTTTGGCGTGTCAGAAAGCGAGTTATTTAGCTTTGATATTGAAGATGCTTTTGGTTTTGAGACGGTTTTGTCTAAGGAGGGACGCGATATTATGAGATTGCTGCCGTATGCGCCGGCGAATGTACTTCGCAATATCAAAACGCAGCTTGAAAAATATAAAAAGCTATACGACCAAATGAATTTAGCGTAAGCATATATCTATTCCATGTCGTAATCACCGTTGATATTATGCGGCTTATTTTTTTAATATCATTTTTATATCTAAAAAGATATGCTTTTATGTATCCAAAAGTTGATAAACCCTAAAAATATAGAGGATTTGCGAGGTAAATTTAAAAAGCTTTATAGATTAAAATATAGAGTTTTTCATAAAAAAACAAAATGATAAATTAATAATTTTAATTCTTAGAGTATCTCATAGAAAAGATGTATAATTAGGTAAAATTATGAATATACAAAAAACTCAAAAAGAACGTTACAAACAAGGTGTAGATGCAGAAAACTATATAGAAGAGTTAGCAAATAAAGCTTTTTTTAAAGACTGGTGTTTTAAAAATCCAAGACTACCAAATGGAAAAGAGTTATGTGATTTACTGGTTGTTTTTGATGATGTAGTAATTATATTTCAAGTAAAAAGTTTAAAACTGCATGAAGATACTGGTAAATATAACAAAAGCGATGTAGAAAAAAATATCAAACAGTTAGGTGGTGCAAAAAACAAATTTTTGAATTAAAGAATAAAATAGTATTAAAAAATGAAAGAAGATATGATATTAATTTTGATGCAAACGATATAAAAAGATATTATTTGATATCTGTTATTGTTGGAGATGATGAGATATCTTCATCTTTGATGAGTGAAGCAAGAGATGCTAAAATTCATATGTTTACAAAAAACTTTTCTGAATGCATTTTTAATGAATTGGATACAGTGAGTGATTTTATCCATTATCTTGAAGAAAAAGAATCCCTTAGCTCTAGTATTATTATTGAAAGCATCAACGCGGAAAAAGAATTATTAGCACAATATATATTAAATGACAAAAGCTTCAATAATTTTCGTAATGCTAATATGTTAATACTATTAAATGATCTATGGGAGGGATTAAACAGTAGACCAGAGTATATATCAAAGAAAAAAGAAGATGGAGTTAGTTATATTATAGACGATATGATAGAAAAAGCACATACTGCACATATCGGACAAAAAGAGAAATATGAAGAAATAGCGCGTCAATTTGCAAGACTTAATAGATTTGACAGAAGAGTTTTGGGGCAAGCTTTTTTGGAAGCAATACAAGGCAAAGTTCGCAGAAGGGCTATGGACTATAAAAATATTTCTTATTATTTTATTTATTCTGATGATGAAGATAGGGAATATGTGTGTAGGGAGCTCGCTTTGTCATGTTACATTTTAAGAAACAAGTTCAACAAAAATAAAAAAGTTATTGGTGTTTCAACTCAAAAAACTATTGGGAAAGGTAGGTCTTATGAATTTTGTTTGCTTGAAATAGATAAATTAGATGAATATGAAATTGAGAATATCAAAAAAATGCAAAATGATTTAGGTTATTTTAAAAATAGTATTTTTAGCAAACAACATACTGATGAATATCCAGTGGTATCACAAAAAATTAAAAGAAACGAACCATGTCCTTGTGGCAGTGGAAAGAAATATAAAAAATGTTGTTTAGATAAATGATGCACTCTATCCAATTGTCCGCCCGTTACCACCAATCCAGCACTATAATAGATATAAATAATGTCAAATTTAGTAAAACCAACAATATTTTGCAGTTAGCACCACCATTTTTAAATACACAACTTGCTCTTTTACTCTCAGGTGTATCTTTTGAGTAGTGTGTGCTTGACAAAGATGAATATGTCAATGTTTCCGTTGTTATAGATAATTGCCTGATGCAATGAGTGAACTTTTTATATTTGTGTTGCCTCCTACATTAATATTAACCATGTTTTCTATTATGGAAGTTTGTATTACTTCTTTTTGTTGATAGTTTGAATTGTTTATTCCGAAATTGACAAATAGAAATTGTATAAGAATAACTATAATAAATAGTTTTTTCAAAAATGCTCCATTTGACTTATGATATTGCAACTATATTACAGTATTATAAAATCTTTTATTTTTGTTTTTCAAGAAAATTGGATGATCAATGGTACAATAAATAATCCTATATCAATAAATACGGTTATAATTACGCCTAAGGTACTTAAAACATCTTTTATCATACTACGCTGCGAAGTTATATCTTCTCCATTTAACTCATTGTTTTGTTCATATACGGTTACTGTCAAATTTTTATCTTGGTTGCAAATTTGTTGTACATGAGAAGCATTTGACACATTATTTTGTCCATATTCAGTCAAATTCTCATCTTGATAATAAGTTTGGTTATTGTACAAATCATTTTGAACGTCATTTTTTGCACCGCAGCCCGATAAAACTAAAATGGATAAAATCAACAATACAAAACGCTTCATTTAAATTTCCTTTTATTGCTTGTAATGCTCTATAATCGTAGCGTTTATGATTAAAGATTAGCACAACAGCTTGTTTTTGCTGATAGTTTGAATTGTTTATTCCAAAGTTTGCATTAGCGCTTCCTAAGCCATCACCTGTTCTTAAACCTACTGTTTGATTTAATTTTGCTTGAGCATTGTTTGAGACTACGTTGTGTCCTTCTTCTGCTTTGGCTGTGTATTTACTGTCACTTCCCAAATTTAGTCCAGCACCTACATTAAACCCTTTAGAGTTAGACGAATAAGAGTCTCTTACGGATTCAATATTCAAGTTGTTTCCTACAAATATGTTAAGGGTATCGCCAGTTCTTATTGTTACACCTTTTATGTTTGCATCATTGCTTGCATATGTTGTCGGTTCAACTTTGCCTGCCTAATGGGTAGAGGAAGGAGTTTTAATAATTTAAAAACAACGTTTGTGTCGGTTCAACGGGCTACGTTTAGGGGCACGGGCGGACAAGGAAGTGAATTTAAATACAACGCTTGTGTCGGTTCAACGCGAGCACTGATAATTACAAATTGATAATAGGGGTATATTTCAATACAACGCTTGTGTCGGTTCGACGCTATCTTAAAAGCTATTGGAAGAGGGTAAAAGGAATTTCAATACAACGCTTGTGTCGGTTCGACGCAAAATGTAACGGAAACAAAGACGCAAAATTAGAATTTCAATACAACGCTTGTGTCGGTTCGACCAAGAAAAGTAGGCTATCTTAAAAATGATAAACCTCTTAAATCGGTCGTTTTTTGAACTTTTTCCAATCGATTTTAACAATGATAAG
>JAIROK010000086.1 GCA_031257555.1 Campylobacteraceae bacterium
CGCGGCATTTTACCGCTTAATATCTGAAGTCCAAGCTGCAATATCATAGAGGCGGTTTTATCCTTAAAGTATTCATTTTTGCCATAGACATTAAAGTATCTAAGTCCTGTTATGAACATACTGTATCTTTTTGTGTACTCTGCGGCGATATTGTCCATCGCAAGTTTGCTAAATCCATACACATTTTGCGGATTTTCTATGCCTACCGTTTGAGGACTTGGCGCACTGCCGTAGGTTGCTCCCGAGGAGGCATAAATCATTCTGGCATCTTTTCTTTTTGCAAGTTCTAACAAATCTATAAAGGCATTCACATTTGTCTTTATCATGATCTCTTGGTCAAAAACTGTGGTATCGGATATAGCGGCTTCGTGAAATATATAATTTATATCATAATCTTCAAGACGCGCCAAATCCTCTTTTTTTGTGATATCGCCGCTTATTATCTCGCCTTTGAAACCTATCAGGTTTTTAAAATGTCCGAAGCTTTTTAAGTTTCCGTTTTCAAAACGTTCGCCGGTTCTAAAGATATCAAATGCTACAACATGCGCTTCGGGGTGATTTTCTTGAAAATAAAAAGCCAAATTACTTCCGATAAAACCCGCCGCACCCGTAATCAAGACGGTTTTATTTTTGAGTTTGCTGTTTATGTATTTCACGAAACTCCTTTTTAAAAAATGCCATATTGTATCAAACATACCCTTTTAATTTTACTAAAATAGTATCATTATCATTATTTGCATGGTGGATAATTGGTGTCAGAGTTTAAATAATCATAAATATTATTAATGAAAAATTTGTTATAACTATAATCATAATTTTAAACAAAGAAGTATAAATGCTAAAAAAGATATTTACAATAGTGGCAACTATTTTTTTGATGGTTGGATATGGCGGTGAGTTTCCAAATAATCTCGACAGAACGGATAGTTTGACAGGCATTGATAAAAACAAAAATGGTATCAGAGATGATATAGAAGACTATATCAACAAAAACTATTCAGATGAAGGACATCGCAAAGCGATGATGCAATATGCAAAAACATCATTGGCAGTTTTGTTGGTTGATATTTCAGATAAGATAGCCGTTAAGCAAGCAGATATACGGCGTTCAAGAGCATCACATTGTATATTTTTAAAATTTGACGCAAAAAGAGGAGATGAAAATCCAAACATTGCTTGGAAAAAAATTAGATCAATGACTACAAATACTAAAGCCCGTCTTAAAGCTTATTTGGACTTTGATAAATCTCTTGCAGGGATGGCTTTTGCGTTACCCGAAGAAGATACTTGTGAGTAAAAAAATATCTGTATTTACAATGTTTATACTCTTTTTAAAAAGCCAAACTCGTAATAATACAAGTTTGACTAATTGTATTTTTAAAAATGAATTTTGTGTTAAAGTAGATAACTAACGTTTTAGAGTTACATCACCAAGCTGCACTTGATTTCAATGACATTTTAATTCATTTTTGCCGCTCTTGTATAAATCTACTCAACATTGTTTTATTCTGTTCTGTAATATCTCCATCAATTTTAGTGTAAGAGATAAATTCATAATCAGATAAAAAATTGTTTCCGTGCACATAAAATATGTTATCTTGTAAATTTGGATTTATAAACTTATACCCCAATAACTCACCTATCCACTCTGCCGTTTCATATTGCGAAGGAGTTTTGACAGGTATCTTATCGCCGCTTGCACTATATGAGAAAAATGGAATAGAAGCCACGCTTAAATCGAGCTTGTTGTGACCGTAAAAACCATTCTCGCCAAATACTTGTCCGTGGTCGGAGACAAAGATAAAATATCCACTGTTTTCTATATATTTTTTCAAATTGTTGAAAATATCTTTTAATACAAAATCAAAATACAAAATCGAATTATCATAAGTATCAACCCTGTCATTTTCGCCGCTAAATATATCAAAATCAGAATCTTTATCATAGTTATCTTTATATGGCGCATGAGGAGTTCTCATTTGAATAACTATAAAATTTCTATCCGATAAAGTAAGCCCATTTAATATATCTACCAGGGCTTGATCCCTTTTTGCTTTAAACAACAACGGATTTTCCTCTTTTGTTGCAATTTTATCGATATATTTATTTCCAATTTCATAAGCTGTTTTGGCATCTTGTGCGGATATAAAAAATGTTGAAAACCCTTGTTCTTTGGCGAGCTTAAATAGATTGAAAGTTTTTGATTTTATCTCTTTTGTATTTCCCGGTTCTCTTACGCCGTTCAAGAAAAAAGCTACGCTTGAATGTGTAGAAACGCCGCTTGATATAGCCTCTTGATAGTCAAATTTATCATTTTCTTTTAGGCTGTCTAAAAATGGAGTTGTTGTTCTGTTATAGCCAAATAAAGACAAGTGTTGCGGATTAACGCTCTCTCCTATGACTAAAACTATATTTTTAGCTTTTGGTTCATATTTTTCCAATGTATATGGAGAGTAAAATTCTTCCGGCATTTTAAAATTGTTATCAATCCATATCTCTTTTCCGACATAAAAAGAGAACGCATTTATTGTATTGTGAAAACTGTACCTAATGGGGGAAGGAAAGAAAAATTGCACATCTCTGCGCGTAGCTCTTTCAATTTTAGGAACAAAAAGCAGTAGAACAAGTATAAAAGCAAAAGGTATTTTTAAACTGTTTTTCCCAAAAAAGCGATTCGCAGCAATGATTATAGCTAAAGGAATAAACAGTGAGACAGGAACTATTAAAAATGAACTTGCTTCGGCAAATATTACGTCTTTTATGTCTGAAAATTCCGAAAATATTTTATGTATTTCAGACGGCAGTATAGAATAACCAAAATAGACTATTGAAGATATCTGTATAAATTGCAGCGAAGATATAAAAAGTATGAACACATAAAAAAACAGTTGACTTTTATTGAAAGATAGAAACAACCCGGCTGTAAACAGAGTTAATAGAAAAATAGGGTCAAAGCTGACATCATAAGTTGGTATAAAAAATTCCAATATAAAATCAGACAACACTATAAAGAATGCAAATATAATAGCAAAACTAATATTGAAAAAAATAAATCTTTTAAAGTAATTCATGGTTTTTGCCTTTAGACTATAATGAGATGGGATTATACAATAAAATTTATTACCTCTTTTAAAGAGTTGATTTTACGTGCATTTTTACACTCTCCCTCGCCTATATATATGAGGTTTTTAACTCCCGCTTTAATTCCCGCTTCAATGTCGCTTTGTTTGTCGCCTATAAGCCATGATGCACTCATGTCGATATCAAACTCCCTTTGCGCATCAAGAAGCATCTTAGGATTTGGTTTGCGGCAAGGGCAGTTTGTTTCCGGCGCATGAGGGCAATAGTAGAGTTTTGTTATTTTTATATTTTGCTTGGCAAACTCATTTATCATGTATTTTGTTAATTTTAAAAAATCCTCTTCACTGTAATAACCTCTTGCAATTCCGGATTGGTTTGTTACGATAAAAAGCAGATATCCTTGGCTCAAAAAATAGCGTAAAGCCTCGAATATATCGGGTGCAAATATAAAATCCTCTTTTTTATAAACATACCCTTTGTCTATATTTATCACGCCGTCTCTGTCCAAAAAAATAGCTCTGTTTTTCATTGTTCCTCATTATTTGCATATATTAACAAAACAATATTATACTGACAATATAGGAAAAATTAAAGTCATTTGGCTATAATTTTCAAAAACTTCAAAATCATAAGGAGAATAGCGTGAAAATAGGTAAGATTATTGTCGGTGCTATTTTGGTTGCAGGCGTTGTAACTACAATTAATGCGGCTGATGGCGCAAAAGTTTTTAAACGCTGCATCGTCTGTCATGGAAAGAGCGCTGAAAAAGTTCCTCCTGGAGGTTCAATAGTATCTGCTACTTTATCAGCCGAAGAGATAAAAAAGTCATTGAGACTCTATAAAACCGACAAAAACCACGGTGGCAAGATGAAAGTCAATATGCAAACTCAAATGAAAACTCTTTCTGAAGAGGATATTGACGCTGTAGCGGATTATATTTTCAAAAATTTTCATATAGCAAAATAGATTTCTAACCGCCTTTTGGCGGTTATCTTGATTTTTAAAATTTATCATTAAATAAATAATTATATAAACTGCTTTTTGTAAAAAATATTATGTAAAATATATTTTTAAATTTTTGTTTGCAATTTTAGTTAGAAAGCAATTAGAAGTTTGATTTGGATAAACAAAGCGGTTTTATCCGCTTTGTTTATAGAGTTATTTTACTATAGCACCATAAATATATGAATAATCATTTTCTTCTTGCCATATATATACAAATGTATCATCTTCTTTTTGGCACTTATATTTACCTCCATTGGGTTTACTACAATTAAATCCTTTTTGACTGTTAAGTGAGACAGCATAACCACCATATTTTAATGATATGTTATCATCATAATAAATACGCGATAAAATCTGTGTGATATTTCCGCCTATATCATTAAATTCGTCATCAAAAGCATCATCATTTAATGCAGGAAAATTAGTTGAATTTCTTGTTGCTATCGATACTGCAAGAATATTTGTTGCACTGTTGTAATTTGCATAATACTTTATTTGTGCCAAATCTCCACTGCTATACTCATTATGGGTATCATCAAAACTATACTTAGCAAGAATGGATGTATTGAAATCATCAAATGCACTTTGAGAAACATTATATTGTTTCTCTTTCAATATATCATAAATGTTAGCAGTTCCGCTTGAAAAAGCAGAAAAATTGCCTTCTAATTCAGAAAAGGAGATCGAAGGAGCTTTTGGCGTTTCGTTTTTGCCTCCACTATTATCTCCGTTACTGCTTCCACTGCCACCACCGCAGCCAACTAAAAATAGCCCGCAGGCTAAAACTATCATGAGCAATTTAAATTTACTCTGCATATTTACACTCCTTTAGAAAAATTTGTTAAGTGTAAAAGTACTATAAATTAGCTTACATACTAATTATAATATTGTCATATGGTTAAAAGTGTATTTTATTATTTTAATTGTAAATTTCATATAGATATTAGAAGCAATCTTAAGACTATCGGTTAATATCAATAAATTTTAAAATGGTATGTTATACTTAATGTAAAATTTATAAAGGCTTAAGTTGAACTATATCGCTATCGCTTTTGGCGCGGTTTTGGGTGCGCTTTTGCGGCATTTGTTATTTAATCTCATCAAAATAGACTCTTTCCCATATCACACGCTCGCAGTAAATGTCATTGGTTGTTTCTTGATAGGAGTATTTGCGGAATACTGCATTATAAAAGGTAATATGTCGTTATATATCAGACTATTTTTTATAACAGGTTTTTTAGGCTCATTTACGACATTTTCATCGTTTGCATTAGATACCGGGTATTTGACAGACAAAGGAGAATTTTTAAAAGTATTTCTTTATGTCGGCTCATCTGTATTTTTGGGACTTGCAAGTTATTTTTCGGCTGTTTATATAGTAAGGAGTTTGATTAGATAAGTCAAGAACATTGCATTAAACAATGTTCTTGAGTCGATTGACTATCGTGCTTCGTTTGGTATCTCCAACAATAAGCGAAAACCAATATAGATATTTCCCGTATCATAATTACTTTTGGAAGCACGAGAGGCTGAACGTATATCCCCCCAACCATTTTTTGTTTGATAATATGTCCCTCCGCGAACTATACGTTGTGTGCCGCTATTAGGACCTTTTGGATTAACTGTGGTACCAGCGAGTTCATCAGTTGCTAAGCCATAATCCTGGTGATACCAGTCGGATACATATTCGTATAAATTACCATATATATCATAAAATCCCAATCCAGTTGCTTGTTTGCTGCCTCCGCTTACTATAATGGTTTCTGTTTCGTTATATATAGCGTAATTAGCTAATTTGTCAGGATCATTTCCAAAACTCCAAGCTGTCAATGTTGGAACTCCGTATTCGTCAAGCCTTGCTGCATATTCCCATTAAAATTGTTGCAAATAATTTAAATTTGTTTTGCATATTTACTCCTAATTAAAAATTTAATACAGGTGTAAAAGTACTATAAATTAGCTTAAATAGTAATTATAATGTTATTTATAATTATTATAAATTAATTATATTATTTTTTAATTATAAATAGTATTCAAAGTTTTCAGGTATATACGGATATTTTAATTTTAATTTATTATTTATCACATAAGAGAGACTGTAATGATTTTGATGTATTAAAAATCCATCTTTGGCTCCAAGTTTATCTATGAGCTCAGAAGCTGTTTTAAAATTCATATGTTTTCCTTCATCATATGCTATATCATAACTTGCATCAATAAATACGGCATTCAAACGATGTTTTTGCAAAAAATCAAAACTCTCTTGAGGCAGTGCGGAACAATCAGTCAAATAAGCTATTTTTTTGTTTGCGGATTTTATCATGTAGCCATGTGTTGGACGTGAATGGATAAGCGGTATGGGCGTAAACTCTAAACCTCTTATATATAAAGATTCGAAGGGTCTATTTTCACAAAACTTAAATCCATGAGGACGTTCCAAGATGTCAGCAAATCCCTTATCATCTTTAGGGTGGTAGCACGGTATGTCTTCAGCGCTGTGACGCAATCGTAAGAGTCCATAAGCGTGGTCACCATGAAAATGGGTTAAAAATTGTGCAAACTGTTTTTTGCCCTCACGTATTTTTATAAACTCATCACTCCCGCTGTCTATAAAAATAACGCCGTTATCAAGCTCAATATATGCGCAGCTTGGGGAGTTAAATCTACCTTCTTTTCTATAAAATTCGCACGCAGTGCAACTGCAGCCGTAAACCGGGATTCCTGCCGTATCGCTTGTACCTATAAATTTTAATTTCAAATCACAGCCTTAGATTCCGCATTTTTCAACCCATTCATCATACCATCTGTTTTGCTCCTCTTTTCTGTTGTTTTTTCTCTTTTGTAAACCATCTCTTATAGATGTGAGTTCCTCAAAACTCATATACTCCATAATACTCAAATCAAACATGCTGCTGTTTGCATCAACTTCGATTAATGAGGCTATTTCCAATAGTAATGTTCTCTTGTTATCCATACGCATAGCCTTTATAGTAATTTTCAAAAAACACTTTGTATAATAGCATTTTATAAGTTAAGGTCTTAATATGAGGAAAATTTTACTGCTTAGTATCATATTTTTAGGTTTGCTGCATTCAATGACAAATGAGCAGATTATAAATTACTTTAAATCTCAAACAGAGATTAAAGAGTTAAATATAACTGTCAAAGATCGCAGAAAAGTTCCGGATTATCCTAAATTTGAGTTTGTCGTCATAGAGATTTCACAAATCAACAAAGGCGATGGGCATATCAAATATACACCGCAAAAACTAAACATTTTAATAAAAGATGATTTCATTTTTCCCGAAGCTATAGATATTAAAAATTATACCTCTTTAAGACAAAAAGCAGGCGATGAACTGTTGCTTTTAGATTTGGCAAAAATTTATAAAAATGAGACAAAAGACAATATTATTTTTTTAGGAGATACAAACAAACCTTCTTTGGTTATTTTGTCAAACCCGGAATGTTTATACTGTCGTCAAGAGCTTTTAAATATAGAAATTCGCCTTAGAACAAACAGCATTAAAATGATTCTAATCCCTCAAGTACCAAGTGCACTTCGAAAGAGCGCATTGATTTATGAAGAGATAGCAAATGCTAAAACGGATGAACAAAAAATAACTGTACTTAGAAAATATTATGATGAAAATCTCACCATGTTGCCAAATGCGAACGAAAAAAGTATAGAAAATGCAGATATGTTGAGTCAAAAATATCTGAAAACAGGAATCGAAAATATCCCCGTTGTCATTGAAGAGAAAAAGCTTTTAAGCAAGCAGGTTCCATGAAAAGGGTTTTGATAATTCATGGTTGGGGCGGAAGCGATTTGCCGCACTGGCAAGCTGCGTTAGCCAGCGAATTAGTACTTGAAAACCACATAACGGCTTTTCCATCTTTGCCAAATAAACACGCACCTGTTTTTGAAGAGTGGAGAGATGCCATAATACAAATTTATGATGTTTTAAAGCCAAATATCGTTATTTGTCACTCCATTGGCTGTATAGCATATCTTCGCGCCAAAAGAAGCAGTGAAAAACTATTTTTAGTTGCCCCTCCAAGCCCATGGAGACCAATAGATGAGTTAAAAAGTTTTTATCCTGTCGAAAAATTTGAAAGTATGGCAAAAGAGTGTTTTTTGATAACTTCAAATAATGATAATTATTTGTCAAATGATGAAGCTTGCAAACTTGCATCACTGCTAAAGTCAAAACATACTGTTTTGCATGACGCAGGACATATAAATGCTTTAAGTGGATTTGGGAATTGTGACTTTATAAAAAATAAGCTTTAGGTGTATTAACATAGCATTATTAATTTATGGTGTATTATATCTGCGATTGTTTTTTAAGGAGCGGTTTGATGCAAAATTTATCTATTATAATGATTGAAGATGATGAAGAGTTGGCATACCTTCTTAGCAGTTTTTTGAAACAATACGGACTTAATGTTACAAATTACGCAGATCCGTTTTTGGGAATAAGTGCACTCAATATAGAAAAATACGACCTTTTGATATTAGACCTCTCGCTTCCGGGTCTTGACGGACTTGAGATTTGCAAAGAGGTACGTGAAAAGAGCGATATTCCTATTATCATTTCATCGGCAAGAAGTGATGTGGAAGATAAGATAAAAGGTCTCAATCTCGGCGCTGATGATTATTTGCCAAAACCATATGAGCCAAAAGAGTTGTATGCTAGAATCATGAGCATAATAAGACGCTATAAAACAAGCTATAAAACACCTGAAAAAGAGAGCAATTTTATTTTGAATACGGACGGTAGAACCATATCTTTTAAAGGTGAAGTTTTAAAACTGACACAAGCTGAATATGAAGTATTGTCTACGCTCATAGAGCGCATAGGCTGTGTAGTATCAAGGCGCGATTTGATACGCTTGGCTCCATCTTTGGGAGATGAGAGCGAGAGTAGAAGTCTTGACGTGCTTGTCAGCAGAATCAGATCAAAACTAAATGATAATTTTAAAAATCCGCAATTTTTACACTCTATAAGAGGAATAGGATATAGATTAAGCGCATGAGGATTTCACTAAAAACAAAAATTTCACTCCTGTTTTCTTTTGCTATAGTTTGCGTCATACTTATAACGCTGTTTATATTTTCCAAAAAAGAGTTTGAGGTAGATAAGCAGATAAAAAGATTTGTATATGCATCTATCTCAAGCGCATATGACACGAGAACAAGAAAACTTGATTTAGAGGATTTGAAAAATAACGGATTTGAACAACTCCAAGATAGAGAGCTTATAAATGATATCTTAAGACAATACAAAAAGCGTATGCAAAGACATGATGAAAAAGTAAAATTTCCTACCGCTCTTTTAAGACCTGATATTGTTGAGTATAAATCAAAATTTTATGCGCTCATATATATAAATAATTCCCCTGTATTTTTTAAGATTACAGGATTTGAACAAAATAATATTTTGGCTTATACTACTTTTATATTTATGATCACATTGCTATTTTTGTTGTATTTTGCAATACTAAAAAGTATAAAGCCGCTTCATGTTTTAAGAGAACGTATAAAAGAGTTTTCTGAAGGCAATGATGATATTGACTGTAAAATCAAAGGAAATGATGAGATAGCTGAAGTGGCTAATGAATTTGATGCGGCTGTTAAAAAGATACGCGCTTTAAGAGAAGCTAGGCAGCTTTTTTTAAGAAACATTATGCATGAGTTTAAAACTCCTATAACAAGAGGGAAGCTCTCTTTGGAAATGCTTGATTCTACAAGTCTTTATCACCAAATTTTAAGTAAAGTTTTCATAAGACAAGAGAATCTCCTTAATGAATTTACACGCATAGAAGAGCTTGGTACAGGAGAACTCAAACTTGATAAAGATGACTATTTTTTGCGTGATATAGTGGATTATGCGCTTGATATTTTAGGAGAGAATGCACAAAATGTATGTGTAGATATTGATGAACAAAAAATTTATGCCGATTTTGATCTTTTAGCTACTGCTATTAAAAATATTTTAGATAATGCTATTTTGTACAGTGATGACAAAAAAGCTTACATTAGCGCCAAAGACGGAACGATAACTATCTCAAATATCGGAAAACCTTTAGAGTTTTCGCTCGAAGAGTATAAAAAACCATTTTTCATGCAGGGTAAAAAACAAAAAGAGTCGCGCGGATTTGGATTTGGGCTTTTCATATCGCTGAATATCTTTAGTTTGCACGATATCCAAACGCTATATAAGCATGCGGACAACAAGAGTAGTTTTACGCTAAAACTTTAGCGTAAAACTTACTCGAAACTCCTTTTTGCCAAATTTTCAGCGCCTTTTGTAAAAAAAGAGACAACAATTGCCGTCAAAGCAGACAAAGGCAGAGCAAAAATCAAAGCATCTATAAAGATAATTTTGCCGCTGAAGATAGAATCCACTCCAAATATTGCCTTGCAAAACCCAAGAGCTTTTGCTTCTTGAAAATGTACAAACAAAAGCCAAAAACTTGAAGTTATAAGTCCTACAAACATAGATGCTATAGCGGCAGTTTTAGTCATTTTGCGCCAAAAGATAGCTCCTATATAAGAGGGCAGAAATACGCTTGCACAAAGAGCAAAAAATATAGCCGTACTTCGCGCTATAATCGCAGGCTGTTTATCAAAGATATAGGATAAAATCACCGCACAAAGTATCATCACGACAACGCCTATTCGCGTAATAAACATAGAGTTTTTGCTGCTTTTAAAAAATTGCTCATATATATCGCGTCCTATCGCCGTTCCCATAGTGTGAAATTGCGAAGAGAGTGTACTCATTGCCGCTGAAATAAGAGCAAATAAAAATATAAACGAAAACCATTTTGGCATTGCCATAGTGATAAAAAGAGGCATTACCTGTTCTACTCCTCCTGCACTTTGCAAGGCATTTTTGCCATCATTGTATTCATAAAACCAAACGTTTGTTAATGCGCCTATAAGATAAGTTATACCCATAACGCCGAATATAAATATGCCGCCTATCAAAACGCCTCTGTTTAACTCCTGCTTGCTTTTAACAGTCATAAATCTTACAACAAGTTGAGGTTGAGCTAAAACACCGATTCCAACGCCTAAAACCAATGATGTAATAAGAAAAAGCCACCCTTCGCTAAAGAGGTTTGGCATTTTATTCCAACCATCAAAGCCCCAGATAGTTGACATTTTTACTAAAAAATTGGCAGAACCTGGCTGTAAATCGCTAAGTCTGACACTCTCAAGCGGTACGACCGTAGACTGCCAAACTTCATCAAATTTGCTCAAAGATTCATTAAATCCGCCTATAGCGTTAAAAGCAAACACTACTAAGATTATTATGGCGATGAACATGATGGCTCCTTGAAGCGCATCTGTAAGCATGACGCCTTTTAATCCCCCGACTATTACATATCCTGTTATAATTATCGAAAAAACCAAAAGCGATAGATGGTAATCAGCATTAAAATATGAAGCTATAAAGTGTGTTCCGCCGATAAGAACAGCAGAAGCATAAAGCGGCATGAAAACAGCTATTATTAAACCGCCAAATACTTGAATAAATTTTGAATTAAATCTTTTGCCTAAAAATTCTGGAAATGTATGTGCTCCAAGCTTAATGCCCATCTTGCGTGTTCTATCCCCAAATACCACAAAAGCTATAAATATTCCAACAAAAAGATTTGCAAAAGCAAGCCATATAAGTGAACTTCCAAGCCATGCCGCTACGCCGCTGAAACCTACAATTGCGGAAGTGGAGATAAATGTAGCACCGTAACTTAATGACATGACTATAGGATGCGTATTGCGTCCTGCCAAAAGATAGTCGGTAGAAGTTTTTGTCTGTTTATATCCTACAAAACCAAGATATCCTATGACTGCTAAGTAAATAATAATAAATATATTTTCTAAAATACCCAATTTACAACTCCTCGTTTATCTTTTGTTCGTCTTTTTCCCACTGTTTTGTGCCTCTCATCTCTTTTTCATCAGCATCTTTATTCCAATAAAAAAGTCCGTAGGCAATGCATAAAATCAAACCAGCAACAGATAAATATAAAGAGAGACTAACACCAAAATCAAAATTATCCATCGTTCGCCCCTATCTGATATAAAATCAAATTGTTGCTAAAAAATGATAAAAATTCTCTTTTATTTTAAAAAAAATATAACTTTAGTTCAAAAACAAGACAAATATGCTTATCTTTTACGCTAAAATTTATAAACTATTTTTTAGATTTAAGGATTGCGATGATTTGGTCAAAAGAGGAGACACTCTCAAAAAGTGATATGCGCTCTTTGCAAAATGCACGCTTGGAAGAGATTGTGCAAAAAGTTTATCATCTTGTGCCAGCTTATAAAAAAAAATTTGATGAGGTTAAAATAACGCCTGATGCTGTCAAATCAATAGATGATTTAAAAAATCTGCCCTTTACATGTAAAAAAGATTTGCGGGATAATTATCCTTACGGAATGTTTGCCGTACCCATGGAGGAGATAGTAAGAATCCACAGCTCAAGCGGCACGACAGGAAAACCAACCGTTGTAGGGTATACGCAGTCTGATATGAATATTTGGGCAGAAGTTATGGCAAGAGCTTTTGCTATGGGTGGAGTTACCTCTCAAGATATTATGCAAAATTCTCATGGATATGGACTATTTACAGGTGGACTTGGTTTTCACACGGCAGCAGAAAAGATGAAAGTAGCTGTCATACCAAGCTCAACCGGTTTTACATCAAGACAACTTTTACTGCTGAAAGATTTTGGAGCTACAGTACTTACGGCAACCCCCTCATTTGCTTTGCATTTAGCTGAAACAGCAAAAAATGAAGGATATGATATCAAGAGAGATTTCAAACTTAAAGTCGGATTTTTTGGTGCGGAGCCCACAAGTATCGGAATGAAGCAAGAGATAGCAAATATATGGGGAATAGATTATCATGAAATTTACGGCATAAGTGAAATAATAGGTCCGGGAGTTGCTTGTAACTGTAAACATTCAAAACTCTTACATTTTCAAGAAGACAACTTTTATCCGGAGATAATAGACCCTAAAACATTAGAGGTTTTACCGGAAGGAGAGGTAGGAGAACTTGTAGTAACTACACTAACAAAACAAGCTTTACCACTTATAAGATATCGGACAGGCGATATCACATCTATTACAAGAATTCCATGTAAATGCGGACGCACAACAGCAAGAATACAGAGCATTATAGGACGCAGTGACGATATGCTGTTAATCGGCGGAGTAAATGTGTTTCCTTCGCAGATAGAGCATGTGCTTTCAACTATAGACGGAATAGCTTTGCATTACCAAATAATAGCCAAGAAAAAAGGCTACCTTGATAAGCTTGAGATTGATATAGAAGTAGATGAGAGTATCATGGTAGATGATGTAGCGCTTTTGGAGAGTATAAAATCAAAAGTTGCCAAAGCACTTTTAAATAACCTTTATATAAATGTAGACGTAAAACTTGTCGCGCCAAAATCCATAGAACGAAGCGAAGGAAAGTCCGTGCGCGTCATAGATGAAAGGAAAAAACAGTGAGCACAATAAACTATTTGGAACAATTATCAATTTTTATAGAAAATCGCACGGGTGAACTTTACTCCATAACTTCACTTTTGCAAAAAGAGGATATCTCGATTTTATCGATAACGCTCTCTGATAGCAGTGAATTTGGAATCTTGAGGCTTCTTACCAAAGATACGAAAAAAGCCAAAGAATTGCTTATCAAAGGCGGTTTTATGGCACAATCCAACAAAGTAATAGGTGTGCGCATAACAAATCAAGTTGGAAGCTTTAATCAAATAGTAAAAATTTTCAACGAAGCCAATATCGATATACGCTACACATATACGGTCAATGAGAAAAATGACGGCATTTTTGTGTTTAAGATAGAAGATAGCAGGCTTAATGAAGCAATTGTAATGCTTGAAAAAAATGGCGTTAAAACTGTAAATGCAAATGATTTGTAATTTTAAGTTTGATTGAGCTGTTAAATAGTTTGATTTAAAAAAGATAAATTAACAGCTTTATCAAATAAAATCTTTTATAATATCTGAAAATTTTATCTACCATACAAAGAAAACAGATGCCAAAAGCAAAATGTGACCACTGCGGACTTGAATACGACAAAGAGATTTTGATAGAAGATACGAGTTTTGAAAAACCCAAAAACTTTTGTTGTAAAGGGTGTCAAGGTGTATTTCATCTTTTAAAAGATGAGGGACTTGAAAATTTTTATGCTAAGAAGGGTGCTGTTTTTTTAAAACCTCCTGCAATAGAAAATGAAGATTTGCAAAGATTTGACATGAGTGGATTTAGAGAAAAATATGTCAAAGAAAAAGACGGATTTTATGAAATTTCTTTGATAATTTCCAATATTCACTGTGCTGCTTGCATATGGCTTAATGAAAAGATATTATATAAAACCGAAGGTGTTATAGAAGTTAGCATTTCTCAAGTTAACAACAAAGCAAAGATAGTTTGGGATCCTGAAATCATCTCTTTATCAAAAATCATAGAAGCCATAAGAAGTATTGGTTACAACGCATATCCGTACGACTCAAGACTGCAAGAAAATCAAGCTAATGCCGCAAGAAGAGAGTATTATTCAAGATTGGCATTTGGTATTTTTGCCGTTATGAATATAATGTGGATAGCTGTAGCCCAATACTATGGCTACTTTTTTGGCATTGAACAAAATACTAAAAATATCCTCACTTTTGCAGAGTTTTTGATAGCTACTCCAACACTTTTTTTTACAGGTTCAGTATTTTTTAAAGGCGCTTACTATGGTTTAAAAAGCGGTTTTGCAACGATGGATTTACTTATAGCCTCCGGTTCAAGTCTTGCTTACTCTTACTCGATTTATGTGATGTTAAGCGGCATCGGTGAGCCTTATTTTGACTCTGTTACGATGATAATCACATTTGTTTTTGCAGGAAAATTCTTTGAAGTTTTAATGAGAAAAAAAGCTGTCGATACGTTAGATTCGATTTCCGGTACGCTGCCAAATGAAGTGACAGTAATAAAAAACGGCAAAAAAGAATTTATAAATATAGACAGTGTTGATATAGGAGATGCGATAGAGTTAAAACCAAGCGAGAAAGTTGTTATAGACGGTATCTGTGAAAGCGGTGAAGGTTCATTTGACGAATCAAGCATAAGCGGCGAAAGCCTTCCTGTTTCAAAAAGCAAAGGCGATAAAATAATAAGCGGCACAATCTGCCTTGATAGCGTCATAACATATAAAGCCTCACTAAAAGCAAAAGATTCTACGGTAAGTAAAATAGCGACACTGCTTGAAAATGCTTTGCATAAAAAACCCCGCATAGAGCAGTTAGCAAACCAAATATCAAAAAAATTCTCTTCCACGATTTTGCTCATAGCTTTTATGACACTGCTTTATTGGTGGTATAGCGCAGATTTCAATCAAGCTTTGATAGTGGCTATTTCTGTTATCGTTATAGCGTGTCCGTGCGCATTAGGACTTGCTACTCCTGTAAGCACTCTTGTAGGTCTTGGGGTTGGAGCAAAAAAAGGCGTGCTTTTTAAGGAGACGATATTTTTAGAGAGTCTTGCAAAGTGCAATGTTTTAGCATTAGACAAAACAGGGACGATAACACTTGGAAAACATGAAGTGATAAAAGTCGAAACTTATGAAAAATATGACGCATCGCTGCTCTTTTCGCTTGCTAAAAGTTCGCTTCATCCGGTAAGCGTTGGAATAGCAAAATATCTGCAACAGCAAGAAGCGCCAAAAGAGATAGAGCTTGAAAATATAAAAACGATTGAGGCAAAGGGGGTAACCGCAATATATCAAGGCGTACAAATAGCAGGCGGAAATGCTAAATTTATGAATGATTTTGGTTTTGATTGCAAAGATGATGAGGGAACAAATTTTTGGTTTGCTGTGGGAGATAAAATTGCTGCAAGATTTATATTAGAAGATGTGCCACGTCAAGATGCGAAAGAGGCGATAAAAAAGATTAAAAATATGGGCATAGAGATTGTTATGCTAACAGGCGATAACAGTTATGCCGCGCATAAGATAGCAAAAGCAGTTGGAATAGATAGATTTTATCACTCTTTACTGCCTCAAGATAAGGCTGCTTTTATTGAAAATTTAAAAAGTGGAGGCAAAAAAGTAGTCATGGCAGGAGATGGCATAAATGATACATTAGCACTTGCAAAGAGTGACATTGCCATATCTCTTGGAAGCGGGACGGATATAGCTGTAAATGTTAGTGATATAGTTTTGATGAGTGATTCTTTAAAGTCTCTTAGCACGGCATTCGAAATATCAAAGAGAACATACAAAAATGTGAAACAAAATATCGCTTTTTCTATTTTATATAATGCCACTACCATTCCTTTGGCGGTTTGCGGTTTTGTAATGCCGCTTATAGCAGCTATATCCATGTCATTTAGCTCACTTGTGGTAGTAGTAAATGCTTTAAGGATAAAAACAAAAGGATAAAAATGGATACGGTAATTTTAACTATGATGATAGGCGTCTCTCTTTTTTTAGGAGCTTTTTTTGTTTTGGCTTTTATCTGGGCATTAAAAACAGGTCAACTTGAGGATAGAAGCAAGTTTTTAGATGCCGTTCATACAGATGGCGTGGATGAGCTAAATGAAGCGGTTATGCTTGAAAAAAGAAAAAAAGATGCTATCGAAAGGAAAAACAAAAGCTCTTATCGTCCGCCTGATTAAATTGGTAAGCAGGTTGGAGGGTCCTAGTTCAAACTATCTGCTATTTTAAGATACTGCTTTTTATAACGGCAATATCTTTGCCATTGCAACAAAGTACAGCAATCTACCTTTTCTTCCATCATCGCAAAGAGCGCAAAGCATGACGCGGTAATACGGAGAAACACTCTTCATTGATGAATCCTCCATTTTCATATGAATATTCGCTTATTTTGTGAATCTGCCATATGAAAATAACGAAAAAAATACATTTTTACATTTAAACCAAAACTGCAAATTTTAAATGATAAAATTTATATGACACTGATATATATATCACTTTTAGTTTATTTCCGATACAATTAGCGAATTTTATTTGTGAATAAAATTTAATTAAATAGGGGTTATAATGTTGTATTCAATGACTAATTTTAAGTATTTATATTTGTTTAAGATTAGAGCGTTCTCTCTCTCTCTCTCTTAACTGCTCTTTTTCTTAGTATTTTCTTAACAGGATGCGGAGGAGGAGGTTCGTCTAATGGTAATGGAGATAATACCGTTAACACGGTAAACGCTGAAATACCCAATATCACTGCTCAACCAATAGATGCAGATTATACTCAAGGAAATACACCTATTCCTCTTAGTATAAGCGCTAATGTAAATGATGGCGGGGTATTGTCATATCAATGGTATAAAACTTCAAAACCTGATAATAATGGAGAATTAATATCAGGAGCAACAAGTTCAACTTACACTCCTTCAACTTTAGGTGTCGGAACAGTCTATTATTATGCAATAGTTACCAATACAAATAATAATGTCAACGGTAGTAAAGTTGTTTCAAGTAAAAGCAGTGCAGCTAAGATTATCATTGATATTTTTGCAACTCATTTGATAAATTTTTATAATGAAAACTTAGATTTTATAGAAACTGTATCCAGACAAGAGGGTATCATCAACCCATCAAACATTAAACTCGGGACTTGGTATAAAGCAAACGAAACTACATCTATTACAAATCATAATTTAAACGGAAATATTACTTTTTACGCAATATCAAATGTTCAAGAAATAACTAATCAAGATGAATTGGCATATATCAATATCCACAGTGTTACTCTTGCAGGCAAATATATTCTGCTAAATGATATAGTATTAGATAAAAATGGCGCAGGGTTTGATGCTAATGGGTGGATACCGATAGGTCCAGATAACTCATCATTATCTGCTTTCACAGGTATCTTTAACGGTAACAATCATAAGATAACAAATCTTTGGATGAACTACAGGCCGTCTTCTAATGATGATGTCGGTCTTTTTGGTTCTGCCTACAACGCTCAGATAAAAAATCTTGGAGTTGAGATAGCAAAAGGTAAAGAGGTAAGAGGCAATTGGAGTGTTGGAGGTATAGTTGGAAGGTTTTCGTTTGGCAATATAACAAATAGTTACTCAATAGGCAATATCAGCGGCAGGAATCATGTTGGCGGTATAGCAGGAATTGCTGATGGCAATATAGTAAATAGTTACTCTATCGGAAATGTTACATGTTCTAATAGTTACACCGGCGGCATAGCGGGATCTACTAGTGGCAATATAGTAAATAGTTACTCAATTGGAAATGTCAAAGGTAGTGATAAGTATACCGGTGGTATAGCCGGATACGTTAGAGGCAATATAGTAAATAGTTACTCTATCGGAAATGTTAGAGGTTTTTTGGTTACACCGGCGGCATAGCAGGATATGGTACAGAAAGCAATATAATAAATAGTTACTCAATAGGCAATATCAGCAATAGTGATAATTACATCGGCGGCATAGCAGGATATGGTACAGAAAGCAATATAATAAATAGTTACTCAATAGGCAATATCAGCGATAGTAATAATTACACCGGCGGCATAGCAGGATATATTAGCAATAGCAATATAATAAATAGTTACTCAATAGGCAATATCAGCGGCGATAATCATGTTGGCGGCATAGCTGGGTATGTTGGCTTTTATTCAATTGTTCAAAACAATGCTGCTTTTAATCCATCTATTACGGGAAGTATTTATTATTCTTATAGTTATTATGTAAACCGTGCAATAGGATATATTGAATACTACAATAATATATCAAATAATTTTGCAAGAAACGAAATAGACGTTTCAAAATTTACCGATTTTGCAGACGGCAACGCATACTCGGGTATAGGAAAAGCCGACAGTGAGTTTTTAAAAAGGAGTACTTACGAAACAGGTCTTGGCTGGAGATTCGGAAATGATGATAACAACCCTTGGAAAATAGATGCAAATAAAAACAACGGTTACCCGTATCTTTATTGGCAGGAGTAGTTTATACACTATCCGATATTTTGAGATATTGCTTATAACAGCAGTATCTCCATCATTATAGTTGTACCAAAAATAAAGATATAGCATAATGCTATCATGAAGTATGAAAACATAAAAAAACTACAAATAAACAAGATTCAGTTGTTAGCCTATTAATTCAACAGCGCCGTTTATGGACATAAAAAACTACAAAGAAACAAGATTCAGTGCTGTAA
>JAIROK010000017.1 GCA_031257555.1 Campylobacteraceae bacterium
ATAGAAGAAGCTGCCAAAAACGGCGCGAAACTCGTAGTTTTAGGCGAACTTCACCAAGACAGATATTTTTGCATAAATGAAAATACGGATAATTTTGATTTGGCTGAAGATTATGAAAAAGATTTGCTGTTTTGGTCTGACACAGCCAAAAAAAACAGCGTGGTTCTAATCGCTTCATTATTTGAAAAGCGTGCGGCAGGACTTTATCATAACACGGCTGTTGTATTTGAAAAAGACGGAAAAATAGCGGGTAAATATAGAAAAATGCACATTCCCGACGACCCGTCGTTTTATGAGAAATTTTATTTTACGCCCGGCGATTTGGGATTTGAGCCGATAAAAACAAGTGTGGGCAAAATCGGACTTTTGATATGCTGGGATCAATGGTATCCGGAAGCGGCGAGGATCATGGCTTTGAAGGGGGCTGATTTTTTAGTGTATCCGACGGCAATCGGCTGGTTTGATAAAGATACGGACGATGAGAAAAAACGACAGCTTGACGCATGGATAACGATACAACGCTCTCATGCCATAGCTAACGGTTTGGGTGTCATATCGGTAAATAGAGTTGGAATAGAAAAAGATGAAAAAAATACAAACGAGCCTATCCGTTTTTGGGGAAATTCGTTTGCCGCAGGAGCGCAGGGCGAGATTTTAGCAAGCGCAAACGAAAAAGACGAATGCGCGCTTTATATTGATTTGGATATCAAAAGAAGCGAGGAAGTAAGGCGCATTTGGCCGTTTTTAAGAGACAGACGCATAGACGCTTACGCGCAGATTATCAAAAGATTTGTTGATTAAAAGGGCGCGGCATGGTTGATATGCACGTACATCTTTTGAGCTCTCATGTGGGATTTAAACGTTTTTATGACAAGCTTGCCATTATGTTTTTTGCCAGACGACTTGGCGCAAATCCGAAACGACTTATAAAAAACAGTTACGAAGAGTATGTAAATACGCTGATTTCGTCTGTCAAAACTTCAAAGAGAGTTAAAAAGATAATAGTTTTTGGCATTGATGAAAAGATAGATGAAGAGGGCAGAGTACTGCATAAAGACAATACGGTGTGTGCCAGCAATGACGACGTATTAAAGCTTTACGAAAAACACAATGATGTCGTTATACCATTCTTTTCTATAAATCCGTTAAGAAATGACGCTTTGGAACTCATAGATAAGTACGCCGATATGGGTTTTAAAGGGGCAAAATTTATGCAAAATTATTGGGAGATAAACACAAACGACGAAAAATTTATCCCATACTATGAAAAGCTAAAAGAAAGAGACTTGCCTGCCGTTTTTCACATAGGAAGCGAGAACTCTCTGCCCTCAAACAGAGCTTACGAATCTTTAAAGATGATAGAATTGCCGCTAAAACTTGGCGTCAAAGTAATAGTCGCGCATATGGCGTTAAGTTATGAGCCTTTAAAGATACTGCGTGCATTAAAACGCAACCCAAAATACTACCCCAAAGAGTATTTTATGCTTATTGAAATGCTCAAAATTTACGATAATCTTTACGCTGATATCTCGGCTATCCTAACGCCCGTAAGAGCTAAAGTTTTGAGACATTTAAGCCGCGAAAAAGAGATACATCATAAACTCTTGTACGCTTCGGATTATCCCGTGCCATTTTCTATTATGTTAAACAGTTATGATTTAAGGCTTTCAAAAAGACTCAAATTTGTATTTGAAAAAAATCCATTTGACAGATACGCGCTTGTCATTGGGGAATACTTCCCAAAGGACAGCCAAATATATACAAACTATAAAAAGGTTTTGGGAATTTAAAGTTTTTTGATTTTTGTCACTTAAATATAGGTTTGCCCTCGTTATACATAAACTCTTTTACTTGCGTTCGCCTTAAACCAGAAAACATGATAACTTTTTTTGAGCAAAATAGATAACAAAATATCGCTTTGATATAGAGTAATTATGCGTCATTTATACTATAGCTAACTATTTAAGTATTGCACTGGTAAACGAAAGCTATAAAATAGTGGAAAAAACAAATAAACACATGTTTTTGCAACTAATTTACCGTAGGTATGCAAGATGAAATTTCAACAAGAGCAAATGAGAAAGGAGAGTGTGTTGCATGCCAAAAGAAGTGAGATATGAGGTGTGTTTAACTGTTTTTTTAAAGATAGGCATATAAAAACATGTACAAGATAGGATACGAAAGATTTTATTGGAACAACATAAATATCTTTTGGCGCAAAAAAGCATAAACAATATCAATTTAGGCAAACAAAGTTGGTAATATTATCATGCCCAATCGGCAGTAGTGCTTGTCATTACCATATGGACAACAAAAGTTTTGAAAGAAAAATTGACTAATTTTTAACCTGTATACAAAATCTTTCTAATCAAATCTTGTCTTGTACGAAGTTATATGGCTAATAAGATTTATTTTCAAAAAACCAAAATATAGAAAAAAGCACACCGGGAGTTTTTGCTGCTTTTTCATCGCACATAAATTTTTTTACCTCACTTATCGGCAAGAAAAAAAGTTCTATCTCTTCCTCTTCCACCCCTCCTCCGCCATGTTTTTTCATGCTCTCATCTATGGCAGCAAAATATAGTGTCTGTTTTGATCCTGCAAAACCAACGCCCGTATAAAAAGAGGTAATTTTTTCTATATTTTCTATCGCAACATCATAGCCACACTCTTCCAAAATCTCCTCTTGCATAGTTTGTTCCAAACTTTTGTTTTTGTCCAAAATCCCAGCACACATCTCGTAAGTAAAACCATCGCTTCTATTATGTAAATAAACGGGAGGTCTGAACTGTTTAACGAGTAAAAAAGCTTCTTTTTGCGTATGATATAAAAGGCATGCAACACTATCGTGGGTCTTTACAAAATCCCATGTTTTCTCTTTGCCGTTCTGTGTGTAAAAAACCCTTAAAGGTTGTATATATTGAGATGATACATTTGACTCTATTTTTATAATATTTATATTTTGTGTTGATTTTTTAGCTTTCATCAATGTTTACCGAATATACAAACTGTTCCTCTTTGGTGGGAACAATTGGATTTTCTTTTATAAACTCTATTACCTCTCGCATATCTTTTGTGTATTCATTAAATGCTCTTTTCTCATCACCGCTAAGCGCACTCTTTGCTACTTTGATAACACTTGCAGGATTTATCGGCTGATTGTTTTTATATAGACCAAGATGCAAATGAGGACCCGTGCTAACACCGGTATTTCCAACATATGCTATAACCTGACCCTTTTTAACATAAGTTCCGCTTTTTAAAGATTTTGCAAATCCGTTTAAGTGCGCATAAAGTGTTGTGTATCCGCCTTCATGTGCGATTTTTACAACTTTGCCGTATCCATTCATAGTACCCACAAATGTAACCTTTCCATCTCCTGCAGCTTTTACGGGAGTTCCGATTGGCGCGGCATAGTCTATACCATAATGAGCACGGTATTTTTTCAAAACAGGATGCCAGCGTTTAAGCGTAAACGGTGAAGAGATTCTTGTGTATTGAAGGGGTATTGTCAAAAAATATCCAAGTATCTCTTTGCCCTCATTGTTATAATATCTATTTTTAGGTTCATAAAAAAATACATAATCTTTTTTGCTGCTGCCTTTATTTACTACCATGCTTGATATAATGACAGGGTTTACAAAATGCATTCCAAGTCTTATTTTTTGTTTGTAAATTATTACTATATTTGTTCCGACTCTTAGTCTTGAAAAATCAACACTGCCCTGAAAAGAGTTTACGAACTCACGCGCCAAAAGATTATTATTTGTAAGATTTATGATATCTTGATAAGGTGAAGTTTTTAACTCAAACGAAAGATCTTTTACATCTTCTTGATAAACAACAGGTATAAAACTTATGGTATAAGCACCATCTTTCTCTTTATATATATGAAGTTGAAGTTCTCCGCTGCCAACAGGTATCAATACCTGCCTTATATCGCCTTCATTGCCTCTTAAAACGAAATATTTTATTCCGCTGTAAATCTCCGAAACAACCTCTTTATCCTCATAATCAAGACCATAATATAAAGAAAACGGCAACTTATTCCTCTCTAAAAACTTTAGTAGTGTCTCCCCTTTCTCCCAGTAGTGCTCTTCAGTTTTTGAAGCAAAAGCTAAGCTTATTAAAAAAGTACACAATAGGAGAAAACGAATCATTAAAAAACCTTTAAAGAGATAAAATAAGTTGTCTATTTAAGAATAAAAATAGATTTTCAAAAAGTAAATTTGAAATTTTAGCCTATCTTTTCTTAGATTTTTATGTTATGAAATGAAAAATTCTATTGATTTATGCAAAAAACTTGCTTAACAAATAAAAACAATCTTTTTTTAAAAGCACTTGTTGTATAATTTTTCTTTAAATTTTAATTTTACAGGAGAGAGCTTGCTTTTACGATACTTTACAATTTTAACTTTGACACTTTCATCTCTTTTTTGTGTCTATGATCAACCGCTTTTTGAAGAGTATTCTACGGTACTTAGAACTGTCAATAAAAACCGTGCCACTATTGAAGATTCGCCCTTAATTGAAGTGGGTTCAAGCGGCATTGTTATGCGCAGATTTGAAAACTCTCAAGAGACTATTATAGCAAGAGCTATTGTGTTGGCAAAAGACGGTATAAGCGCTTTAGTAGAGCTAAAACCATATGATGCACTCGCACAAAACACATTTCCAAAACTTGCGATAATCCCAAAAAGCGAAGATGAGATACGTCTTAACTATCTATATAACCGCTCTTTGATTGTTGCACCCACATATGAAAACTATAAGGCAGTTACCGATTATTTTACAAAAATCGACTGGGTTCATCCGGATATTCCGGCAGCATATCTTGCCAAGAAATATGTTCCAAATCCTGACTTGAAAGACTTTGGTGAGCTTTGCAGTATAAATCTAACCGGACTTATAGCATTTAGCATAGAAAATAGAGAGTATTTTGTAGATTGCATTTCGCACAAAATCATCAAGGTATCCTCCGGAATCAAAGCAGATGATGAACAACGGCTTAATGTAACGCCTTTTTACAGCAGAATTTCTGCCAACATACAAACTTCACCGCTTATCATCGGTGATAAACGCATAAAGGATTATACATCTTATTATAAAAAGCTATTGGGAATAGAATGAGTCTTGACGTTTCACATGTAAAAGCTTTGACAAACATTGTAAAAAGCGAAAATATATATACCGATAAAGCACATTTGATTGCCTATTCGTACGACGCTACAAGAAATAGATTTGAACCTGATGCCGTTTTGTTTCCGCGCGATGAAAAAGATGTGAGCGATATTTTGCGATATTGCAGCGAAAACAGACTCATAATCATACCAAGAGGCGCTGGAAGCGGCTTTAC
>JAIROK010000019.1 GCA_031257555.1 Campylobacteraceae bacterium
ATTATTCCAATCGTGACTTCCAGACGCTATTATCCTATGTTCACTGTCAATCAACATGGATTTGATACGACTGGAACCAAATTCTATCCCTAAATACGTCCTACCTTCAGCTATATCCATTCTTAATGTATCTCTCATCTTTTATTCCTCCTGACTTTATTTATGCTGATTTTAAGTTTTTTATTTTTGGCAGCAAATCTATACTTTTTACATCTTTAATAAATTCCGATGCTAACCTTTTACCATTTTAATTGCTTGCTCCAATGTTTCGGCTCCAGATATTTCTATTCTACCATTCTAAGATAAATTTTTCTTTTTTTTTGTAGAATATTATAATGTGTTGGACACGTAAGTATTTAAGAGAACCCTTGAATAAAAAAGCGATGTTTGATAGTTTAAAGCTTTGTGATCTCTTCGTAATTATTACAAAAGCCAATCTTTAAGCCTTTGATTTGCGATTTCGCAATCATCTATAGGGACTAATTTCTTATATCTCTTTTTCTTCATTATATCCTTTTAGTCCAAAAGGTAAAAGAATGTTTAAGAAACTTATTTTAACAGTTATATTATGTTGTACTCTTTCCGCAGTTAACAATGTTAGTTAGTTGTCCTTTCTCTTTTCTTCTCTTTTCATCTCTTTTCACGCTTTGTCACCGATTGGGATGAAGATGGGGCATGTTTTTAATGTGCGAAATACGGTACTAGGTGCGATGTAGGTTTGTCAATAACAAGACAATCCGCAACAGGTACGTTCTGTTAATCATGATTAAAAACCGACATAAAACTCTTTTTATCAATTACTTTATTAAGTTTCGCAAAAGTCTTACAAAGTTTATGTTGAATTTTAGAAAATTCAGCTTCAGCTTGTGCTTCCTTTATCCGTGCCTGCGCTATCTCTCTTCGCGCCTGCTCAAGCTTAAGGATTAACGTTGCTCGTTTGGCGATTTCAATATTGGTAGCACAAATGTAGTCATACGAATCATTAGTATTTTTTCTTATCTCGTCGGTCTTTGCTCCCGTCTCAAAGATATTTTCAAAATACTTTATGTTCGCTTCCTCTTCTTTAAGCTCTGCCTGTTTAATTTTAATTGTAGCTTCGTTAACCTTAACCAAAGCACTGTTACGTTTAACTAGAGCCTTTGCTACATCAAGAGTGACCTCTGGCATTTTCCCCGCTTTAATTTCAGCTTTTATAAGTTCAACATTAGCTTTGTCTATGCTGAGATTAATCTTGTCAATGTCAAGTCGGAATTTATCTTCAGCAACGAAAAGCATTAATACTTTGATATTATTTCAATCTTTTCAATTCGGGCTTTAAAATGAGGGACAGTACAAACTCCATGATTACAATTTAGATTTTTAATTTCAGCCTCGAATGTCGCTATCTTTTCTAAAGCAACATGTCTTTCAGCTTGAATAGCCCGGTATTTATGATCAATATTCTCACGTTCAGCTTTAAAAGCGTTAATTTTTCCCTGAGCGACTTCAATAGTGGTCAGCTTTGCATCGGAATTCACTGCTATCCCATGTACGCTAAAAGCATAGCATACTGCAACTGCCAAAACTAACTTTTTCATTTCAATCCTCCAGTTCATTATTAATACTTACTATGGTAATTATAGTATATTAATATTATTTCATATCAATATGTTAATGTGCTTAAGAATATCTTATTTAAGAATTATGCTAAGAACAGAGCTAATACAAAGATAAATTTTATTTATTAGCACTCAGAAATGAATGTGGTTTTTTGCTTGGAAGAATTTGACGAAATGTAATCTATATGTTACACTAATAACACGATGAAATAAAAATATATAGGATAAAATATGAGAGCGATACCAACTAAGATTTTTAAGAGATGGTTTATAAAACAAAATCCTGAAATTCGTAAAATTGTTAATACTTATGTGAAAAAAAATTGAGTTAGGTAATTTTTCAAATGCATATCCAGTTGGGAGCGGTGTTCACGAAATAAAAATTAATAAACGGAAGGGAATAAGAATATATTTTACAAATGTGAGCAGTGAAATTATATTACTGTTATATGGCGGTGACAAGTCCAGTCAACAAAGAGATATTCAAAAAGCGATACGTCTAAAAGAAAATTTATAAAAAGAGTTTGAAATGAAAAAGACAAGAATAGCTGATGAAACGTTTAATGAAATGTATGCAAAGATTTTAAAGAAAAATCCTGAAGAGTTAAAAGATTTTAAAAAGCATATTATTGAAGAGTTCAACAGAACAAAAGATAGTGCTGTTTTTCTTGAAAATTTAAAAATCATTGCGATTGCAAATGGAAATGTTAAGTCTCTTGCTGAAAAATCAATGATAAGAAGACCAAGCGTTTATCGTATATTGTCTAAAGAAAGCAATCCATCATTTAGCAATGTTACTATATTAGCACGAAATTTAGGGATAGACTTCTTTGCAAAAGGTGTATAACTTAATTTTTAATTTGCTAAAAATTGGGGCAAACCGTATCTGAAATACCTTGAAATTACCTTAAGTTTTTTGAGATGGTAAAAGTGAAAAATATTGAGAAATCAGTATGTTTATATATAACATTTATCTGCAGAGAATTGTATTTTTATAAATGACTTTTTAGCTTAATTGTTAATTACAACATAAATAGAACCGAACATAACAAATATTTCATACAATGATTTGTTAGTAATATAAAAACAGTCCAAAAAGACAAAGAAAATGTTTTTTAAAGCAATTAATATCTAAGCTATTGGAAAGGGTCCCTTTTTTTGAGTTTTTTCACTCAAAAAATCCCTCTTTTTTCTACCCTATAAACTCAAGCTTTACGATTAACAAATTGGAATATGCTTTTATAATTGTTAAATATCCTTCTACACACTCATCTGTAACATAGCAAATATTTTCATGAAATAAAAAGGCTGTTTTTCTTTAAGAAAGCATAAACGATGTGATTAAAAAAACCGTTTGTAATAAGCAGTACGCCGGTAAGAATTAACAACACTCCTGATACAATTTCTATTGCTTTGTAATATTTTTTTATAGCTTTAAAAGCATTCAGAAATTTGTTTATAAAAAATGCAGCAAGTATAAATAGGATTCCAAAACCTAAAGAAAAAACATTAGCAGCCAAAAACCATTTAAAACTGTTCCTTGCGTTGAAGCGACAATTAAAATTGATGCTAAAACCGGACAGATGCACGGCGTCCAACCTAAAGCAAACGTTGCGCCTGTAAAAAATATTCCTATATTTGTTAATACGGTCGTTGAATTTTTGTCTGTATAGGAAAATTGTTTGTACAGAAATTTGATTTTTAGCAGTGCGCTCACATGCAGTCCAAACAATATAACAATACAGCTGCTAATATATCTCAAGAGTGTCTTATACTCGCTAAAGAAGCTCCCAAGTTGGCTTGCAGACATTCCAAGAAAAATAAAAGAAAAAACCAAAACAAAAAATAAAGTTTTTATGATTACATTTTTTGATAGTTTCTTTGATGTTTTTAAATTATCAACTGATATTCCCGTTATAAGAGAAATAAAAGGCAATATTAAGGAAGAACGCAAGGGCTTATAAAACTTACCAAACCAGCAACAAAACTTACAAAAAATGTAGCATCGTTGATGTGCATTTTGTTCCTTCTAATTATCATTAAGTAGACATAGCGTCTTAAAAGCCAAATTTTCCAAAAAAAACAAATTGTAAGTATATAAGAAGTCTGGAAAGAA
>JAIROK010000023.1 GCA_031257555.1 Campylobacteraceae bacterium
ATGATATTTGAAAAGAGTTCCACAAGAACAAGAGTGAGCTTTGAAGTCGGAATTCATCAGCTTGGAGGCAAAGGACTGTTTTTATCGACAGATGATATACAGCTTGGACGCGGAGAGCCATTAAAAGATACGGCAAGGGTTTTAAGCCGAATGGTAGATATGGTAATGATAAGAACTTTTGGACAAGAGAGACTTGAGGAGTTTGCAAAGTACTCGACGATTCCTTTGATAAGCGGACTTAGCGACACTTATCACCCAATGCAGCTTTTGGCTGATTATATGACTATTTGTGAATATGGTAAAAATAAAGACTTGATAGTGGCATATGTAGGAGATGGCAATAATATCGCGAATTCATGGTTGATGCTCGCTTCAAAGATAGGGTTTGAATTTCGCATATCGACACCAAAAGGATACGAAGCAGACAAAAATGTTTTAAAAGATGCGTATGAGTTTGCAAAAAAAAGCGACTCAAAAATAGTTATATGCGAAAACCCCAAAGATGCCGTCAAAGATGCCGGCGTTGTTACGACAGATACATGGGTATCTATGGGGCAAGAGAGTGAAAAGGAGAGGAGGATAAGGGACTTTGAAGGATTTATGGTTGATAGCAAGATGCTGGCTTTGGCACAAAAAGATGCAATGTTTTTGCACTGTTTGCCGGCATATAGAGGATATGAGGTGAGTGATGAAGTTTTTGAAGAACATGCTAATGAGATATTTGACGAAGCTGAAAACAGACTGCATGTACAAAAAGCTGTTATGGTTTGGTTGGACGGGCAGAGGTAAAATTAATAAAAAACGGATTGAAGAGATGGACGAGAATAAAAATGAAATAGCACTGTATGATAAAATCGATACTATCTCCAAAAATATAGGTATTGGAGATAAAGATGATAAAACAATACTTGAAGTGGAGCTTACGGAGAATCCAGATGTCAAATCTTTAAACCTTAAGAGTGGTAGTTGGGAAGCCAAAGAGCCGTGGTTTGTAATAGATGAAAAGAAAAAAATACATACGCTTGTATCGTTGGACACACTGACAAAAATGGTAAATAACCTCAAAAATTTAGGGCAGGAAAATTTTGAATTAAGACTTGAAAAGACTATTTGGAAACATTTGCCTGTAGATTTTGGAGACGTTTGGGTGGTGGCTATGGACGAGATAAAAAATATGGCTAAAGAGAGTGATAATGCTCAAGCAGTCAGAATAGATATCGAAAGGCTTGTTGGAAATATCAAGAAAAAGTACCCGTCTTTATTTGTTGACTTAAAAGGGATTTATAACAATTTTATGCCAAATAGAGATTTGGGCAATTAAGAGATTTTGATGATTGATTTTGAACAATTTGTAAAATATTCGAAACCAGGACCTCGTTATACAAGCTATCCGACGGCGCCTGAATTTAATGACAGTTTTGGTCTAAAAGAGTATGAAGAGATACTTAAGAACCAAAATAAAAACAAGAAATTATCACTGTATGTTCACATGCCTTTTTGCAGGTCTGCATGCTATTTTTGCGGCTGTAGCGTAGTTTATACCAGCAAAGAAGAGAAAAAAGAGCGATACATTGAATATCTTAAAAAAGAGCTTGCTATACTTTCGCGTTTTCTTGATACTTCAAGAGAAGTTTTGCAATTGCATTTTGGCGGCGGAACACCAACTTTTTTTGATGCTTTACAGCTTGAAGATATCATCAAAACTATATGGAAAACATTTCCTAACTGTGCTAAAGATGCCGAGATAAGCTGCGAGATAGATCCGCGGTTTTTTACGGAAGAACAGATGAGGGTTTTAAAACAGGGTGGATTTAATCGCATAAGTTTTGGAGTACAAGACTTTAACTTAAAAGTGCAAGAGGAGATTCATCGCATACAACCTTTTGAGATGACTGAAAATGCTGTTTATATCGCACGGAAAGCAGGAATTGATTCTATAAATATGGATTTGATTTATGGACTTCCGTATCAAAGCCTTGAAACTTTTAAAGATACTTTGCAAAAATCTTTAAAGCTTGATATAGACAGATACGCCATTTTTAATTATGCGCATGTACCATGGATGAAAAAAACGATGAGAAAATTCGATGAAACTACGCTGCCCTGTCCAAAAGAGAAGTTGTTGATTATGCGCCATACTATCGATTTTTTAGAGTCAAACGGATATGTGATGATAGGCATGGATCATTTTGCAAAGCCAAAAGACGAGCTTTTTTTGGCTATTGAAAAGGGAGAACTTCATAGGAATTTTCAAGGATATACTACAAAAGGCGGAGCTGATTTGATAGGTATCGGACTTACAAGTATAGGTGAAGGCGATAGATATTATGCGCAAAATTTTAGAGAGATGAGTGCTTACGAAAAGGCTATAGATGATGAGAGACTACCTGTTATGAGGGGATTGATATTGAACGATGATGATGTAATTAGAAAAGCTGTGATTATGGAGATGATGAGTAATTGTAAGTTAAATATATCAAATATACAAGAACGTTTCCATATAGATTTTTTTAGTTATTTTAAAGATGAAGTGAAAGCTTTACAATCTTTTATTGATGAAGGAGTTGTGACTTTTGATAAGGATTTTTTACACGTAAGCAAGACGGGAACACTTCTTATACGAAATATCTGTATGCCCTTTGACGCATATCTAAAAATAGTGCCTGAAGAACTGCGCCGCTTCAGTAAAACAGTATGAATTTTGATTTTACAAAAACAAGCGAAGCTTGTGTAAAGTGCGGCAAGTGCGTTCCAAGCTGTACAATACACAAGATAAACAGCGATGAGGCTACAAGCCCAAGGGGATTTTTAGAGCTTGTCGGAGCACATCAACGCGGTGAATTAGAGCTTGACAAAAATGCCAAAGATATATTTGAAAAGTGTTTTTTATGCACCACATGTGTAAATATCTGTCCCACTTCTTTGCCGACTGATTTGGCTATAGAAAACATCCGTTTTAAAATAGCTGATCAATTTGGTATAGCATGGTTCAAAAGAGTTTACTTTTTTCTTTTAAGACATAGAAAAATTATGGATTTTTGTCTCTCTTTTGCATCTGTTTTTTTACCTGTTTTATTTAAAATAGACCACGAAGGGCAATCGATGAAACCACGCTTTTCATTGCCTTTTGTTGGGAAAAGAGTATTTCCGCTTTTAAATAAGAGAAGCTTTTTACAGCGCCACAAAGAGGAGATAAAAAATGGCTCTGATGCCAAAAAGGTTGCTTTATTTGTGGGTTGCTTTTCAAATTATCATTATACAAAAACAGCTGATAGCCTTCTTGAAATATTAAAAGCTTTAAAAATTAATGTTTTTATCCCAAATAAACAGCGTTGTTGCGGCGCGCCTGCTTTTTTTACGGGTGATTTTAAAACTGTAGACACCTTGATAAAGCAAAATGTGGAGCATTTCGAAACTTTTATAGATGATGTGGATGCTATCATAATACCTGAAGCCACATGTGCGGCTATGATAAAAGAGGATTGGGGACGTTTTATGCAAGAACAGCCCGAATGGCTAAAAAGAGTCGAGAAGATAACCTCAAAAGTATTTATGGCAAGCGAGTGGCTATATAGCAGGACAAATCTTTTAGAGTTTCTTAAAAATTTACATGTGAACAAAAAAGAGAGCATTACTTATCATGACCCGTGTCACGCAAGAAAAGTTCTGAAAATCTTTAAAGAGCCGCGCGGACTTTTGGCTGAAAATTATGAACTTGTAGAGATGAGCGATTCTAATCAATGCTGTGGTTTTGGTGGTGTTACGATACAAAGTGAAAAGTTTGAATTGGCTAAAATGGCAGTAAAACCAAAAGTAGAGATGATAAAAGAGACCAAAGCGAAAGTTCTTAGTGCCGAATGCGGTGCGTGCCGAATGCAGCTTACAAATGCTTTGGATTGCGATGGGGCAGATGTGAAATTTAAACATCCGCTGGAGTTGATAGCCAAAGCAATACGAGAATGCAAAAAAAATTAAAAATTGATGAATTTTTGTTTTTGTAAAAATGAGACAAATAAGCAATTTTGATATAGTGTTTGTATTGTTCCGCCTTTAGTTTTTTATTTAGGGGGAGTTGCTCTCCCTAACCGCATTTTGTATGATAGTTTGATGCAAATCAAAAGGCGATATTTGCATATATTGAAAAATACCAATCCAAAGTTTAGATTACGGGATAATTGCACATTTATTGCAATTTATTTTTATCAAAAAAGTATTTTTTATTTTGAAGTTTGACTAATATACCGTTGTCTAAAAGTTGCCTAAATATATTTCCGACCGTGTTTTTATCTACATTTACATGTTTGGCAACATCATCATAAGAGCGGTTTAAAACGCTATACTCATCAAGGTTTTTCATGATAAAGAATACGACTTCTATTTGTTTGTTGTTTGTTATCGTTGTTACCGTTTTAACTGTATTGTGAAAGTGCCCTATCTCTTTTTGCTGAATTTTTGGTAGCAATGTATCGTATAGGCAATTTAAGAGATTTTTTGCATTTATTGGTTTTACAATATAACTTTCAGCATTTAGTTTTATTGCATCAAGCATGATATTGATATCACTAAAAACACTCGTGAGAATAATGGGAGTTTCTAATTTAAGATTAAAACGCATGTGTCCTAAAAAATCTAAAGAATTTTCATCTTTTAGCATTATATCTGATATTATAGCATCTATATTTTCATTATTTATTATATTGTAAGCTTCTTTTGTATTTAATGCACCATAAACTTTTTTGACAAAATCACTTAAAATATTAGAAGTATGCTTAAATAGATTTAACTCATCTTCTATATATAATACATTAAATTGTCCCAATAGATTGTAGTCGCGTTTATGTTTATCATTTTTTAGAACAGTATTCTCCAAGTTTTTGCTCCTTTAATATACAAATTTGCTTAAGTCAAAATAGCACCTAAATATCGAATTTATGCGAGCAACTATATATCATTAGGCATAATTTTTAGATTAAACGAAAAGATTATATCTTAATTTAACTTAATATTATATTTGATTACAATAATTTGAATTTGGATTAATAATTAAAGGATAATTGTTTATTATTATTGCTGATACATTCATTATGCACTTTAAAATTATATATTTGTATTATCGATATTTTTATTTTTAATGATATTTGAAACTTATTTTTTATTTTGTTTTTAATTTTTTCTATTTTCATATCTTTTTTTAAGCATTCTTTTTGTTTTCATATCATGATTTATTAATTAATATCTATTAATTATTATCTTTGTTAATTTTAGTAAATACTAAAGACACATGAATTAATTATAATTATGATTAATTTTATTATTATAATATTTTTGTTAATAACTAATAAAATTAATATTAAATAATACTCCAATGTTTTTCAATACTATGTGATAGTAAATGCAGATGATACATTTCTTAAGAGCCATTATTTAAAAGGCAAACCCTTTTATTTATTTAAAAATTTTAAAAAAACTTTTATATTAAATATTTAAGAAAATATACAGTAAAAATTATTTCTTTTTTTATCGCAAAGGAATGGAAATTTGCAAAATATATTTTTAAGCATGCGATTGATTGCATGAGATATATTTTAAAAAATTTAAAACAGCTGTTTTTGTTGTTTGTAAATTATGTATCATATTTGTATCAAGGCGATGAAATATTTTTATTATTGAACGAAATGGTATTGTGCAATGTGATACAGTTTAAGATAAGATTGGTAGTTATGAATTTGCGTTTTTTTTAGACGGTATTCTATTTTAGTGAAATCACAAGAACGGTTTATAGGAAAGCCAATCTTTAAATTATTTTGCACGGACAAAATGAAATCTATTGCCTAAAATACATCAAAAAACAAAACAATCATGCCAAGCTTTATCATTGTATCCGGCTATTGTAAAAATGCTGTCTTTTTAAAATCGCAAAAACAGCCGCAAATCTATACTTTGTAAGTTTTGCGTACAAATATATATCGCTACTGTTTATTTTAAGCTTTAAATTATCTATTTTTTTGATTATGCTGCCCACAAACAAGAGACATAGGGCTTCGAAGAAACTAACTCAAAGCCTCCACCCACTCTTTTATCTGCAAAAGCGAATTTGGTTCTTTTTTTGAGACAAATACAAAAGGTCTGTTTTGTCTGGCATTTTTGACGTCTTGTAACATAAGGTTCAAATCAACATCCACAAACGGCGCTAAATCTGTTTTGTTTACGACAAGCAGGTCGCAAAATGCAAGCCCCGCTCCTTTTTTGCGCGGTATATCACCTCCTTGCGCTACGTCTATCACGTACATGTAAAAATCCACAAGTTCATATGAAAATGTGGTTGAGAGATTGTCCCCGCCGCTCTCTACAAAAATTATTTGAGGGCTAAACGCTCTTTCAAGCTCTTCGCACGCTTTTTTATTCATGGATATATCATCCCTGATAGCAGTATGCGGACAGCCTCCGGTCTCCACGCCTACTATCATTTCGCTTGGTATGTCAAGTCTGCTTTTTAGATAATTGGCATCCTCTTTTGTGTAGATATCGTTTGTAACTATGGCTATTTTAAATCTTTCTTGAAGTATTTTTGCAAGCTCTTCAATGATAGACGTTTTGCCGCTGCCAACAGGTCCTGCCACACCGATTTTAATCGCGTTCATTTTGCTCCTTAAGTCATAAATAGTCTTGGTTCGACACTTTTGTGCATATAAACCACAAAATCAAAAATCGGATTGAAATTTGACAAATCCGTATCAATATCTTTAATCTGCCGTCTTAAAAAATCGTCCATTGAAAAAAGTATCTGCTGTATTTGAGAGGGTTTGATTTTGGAGATTTTAAGAGATGAGGCGGCTATATTTATCAGATTTTTTTTACTCCAAAACAGCATAAAATCCTCTTTTGCCATACCCAAATCATAAGCCAAAAGAGACAGCAACACTATCTCATTGCACGGCGTTTGTTCTGTTTTTACGCTTTCAAAGTAGAGTTTCGTGATTTTTTTCTTTGGCTTTAAATGCTCCAAATGTGAAAAATAGTTTTTGCCGATAGTTTTATAAGCTTTGGCAAAAGCGTGAGAGTACATGGAGGAAAATTTAACGTCAAGTCTTAAAAGCGGGTTTAAAGAGCCGCTTTTGGCGTATTTATAGACTTTCAAAATCGTTGGAAATTCCATCTTTAAATGTTGATATATGACGATATTTTCCAAAAACCTTTTTAAATCTTTAGCGTTTTTTACAATCCCCATATGTGGTTCTAGCCCAAACGAATGCGCAAATGTGCCCGAAGGAAAAGAGGAGTCAAAGATTTGGATAAACTTTAGTAACGCTTCAGTGCGCGTGGTGTGACATGGCATTTTGACGAAATACTCCGGATACTTTTTCTATGCTTACATTTTCATTGTATGAAAGCGAATGTATGATGTCCCCAAGCGACGAGTCGTTTAAAACGGTGATGCTAAGTTCTTCTATATAGACAGGCTGATGGCGGTTGCCTATCTCATATGCCGTTTTTGCATAGTCTAATATATTTTTAAATTTCAATACAAAAAGCTCATCTTCTTTTATATTGATTTTGATTTTATAACCGTCTTCGGATATGAGGATATCGCCGTTATTTAGACTGTGCGGCTGTGTTTTCAGTATAAACTCTACTCCTTTTTCGCTTATTGCCGAGAGATTTGGCTTTCTTATATCAAACCATGAGAGCAAAACGGTATCGTCTGCGCTTTGTAAGTTTTCAATTTTAACTATCCTTTTTATCATTTGCCGTATCCTTATAGAAAATATTTTCTTGCCAAAGATACGCTTGCGGCAAAAGCAGACGTTATAAGTTTGCCGTTTATAAAAACGTCATAAGTTTCAGGATCTATTTTGATATCTCCGATGAAGTCGTTTAGCTTCATATCTTTTTTGGTAATACTTCGCGTATTTTTGACTGCTAAAAAGCGTTTATCGGATTTTGGCAGGCTTTTTGCACTGTTTTCAAATGCATATTTTGAGACAAAAATCGCACTCGTTGCCGCTGCGGCTTTGCCTAAAGAGCCAAACATGGGTCTGTATAAATTGGGTTCAGGCGTGGGGATAGAAGCGTTAGAATCGCCCATTATGCTAAGTGCGGCGAAACCTCCTTTGATGATAATTTCAGGCTTTACTCCAAAAAACGCTCTGTTCCAAAGTACCAAATCCGCCATTTTGCCGACTTCCACACTGCCTACATATTCATCTATGCCACATGCAATTGCGGGATTTATCGTATATTTGGCGATATATCTCTTAATGCGGTTGTTGTCGTCTTTATCGCTGTCTCCTTCCAAAGCTCCGCGCTGTTTTTTCATACAGTCTGCCACTTGCCAAGTTCTTATGATAACCTCTCCAACACGTCCCATAGCCTGCGAATCCGAACTTGTTATAGAGATAGCTCCTATATCGTGCAGTACGTCTTCTGCGGCTATCGTTTTGCCTCTTATCCTGCTCTCTGCAAAACTTACGTCTTCGGGGATTTTGGGACTTAAGTGATGACAGACCATAAGCATATCAAGATGTTCTTCAAGTGTGTTTTTTGTATAGGGCAGGGTGGGATTTGTGGAAGAGGGCAGTATGTTTGAAAGCCCCGCTACTTTCATGATATCGGGTGCGTGTCCGCCGCCGGCTCCTTCGGAATGAAATGCGTGTATAGTGCGTCCTTTGAAAGCGGCTATCGTATTGTCTATAAAGCCCGCTTCGTTTAATGTGTCCGTATGAATAGCAGTTTGCACGTCAAAATCATCTGCAACTTTTAAGCACATATCTATAGCGTTTGGTGTTGAACCCCAATCTTCGTGAAGTTTCAATCCCATAGCGCCTGCCATTATTTGCTCTTGCAAAGCGTAATAGGAGCTGCAATTTCCCTTGCCCATAAAGCCGAAATTTAAAGGACTGTCATTTACAGACTGCATCATTTTATGAATATTCCAGCCCCCAGGCGTGCATGTAGTTGCATTTGTTCCTGTATTTGGTCCCGTGCCTCCGCCTATCATAGTAGTAATGCCGCTTGCAAATGCCGTATCGATTTGCCCTGGGGATATGAAATGGATATGAGTATCTATGCCGCCTGCGGTGATTATCTTCCCTTCGGCTGATAAAATTTCAGTATTTACGCCTATCTCCAAGCCCTCTGTGATATCGTTTGTGATGTTTGGATTGCCGGATTTGCCGATAGCTGAAATGATGCCGTCTTTTATGCCTATATCGGCTTTATAAATGCCTGTGTAGTCTATGATGATAGCATTTGTGATGACAAGATCGGGAGAGTTTATCGCCGTTGGCGATTGGCTCATGCCGTCTCTTATCGTTTTTCCGCCGCCAAATTTACTCTCTTCGCCGTAAAGCGTGAAATCTTTCTCTATTTTCGCGACAAGCGAAGTGTCGGCAAGTCTAAATCTGTCGTTTGTCGTAGGTCCGTACATGGAAGCGTATTTTGATTTGGATATTTTCATCGTTTATCCTTTAAAAATTTATCTAACTTTTCGTAAGCCTCTTTTTTTGTCTCCTCTTCGTCTAAAAACCCCTCAACCAAACCGTTAAATCCGCTCACAAATCTCTTTCCGCCGTATGGGATAAGAGAGACTTTTTTGTGAGAGCCCGGCTCAAACCTCACGGAAGTTCCCGCGGGGATATTCAGCCTTTTGCCGTAAGCTTTGTGTCTATTAAAATCCAAAAAGCTATTTGCTTCAAAAAAGTGAAAATGAGAACCTATCTGTATCGGACGGTCGCCCGTATTTTTTACCTCTATTTGCGTCTCTTTTGCTTTTTTGTTTAACTCTATCTCTCCTTCTTCGATGATGTATCCGCCTATCTCGTTAGAGTTTTCATCTAAAATCGGATTGTGCACGGAGACAAGCTTTGTACCGTCGTCAAAAACAGCTTCTACCTGCACAAGACTAAGCATACTCGCAACGCCCTCGATAACATCGTCTTTTGTCAAGACTTTTGCTGCTTCCACCATAAGTTCGGCTACATTTTTGCCGTCCCTTGCTCCCTCAATGATAAAAGAGCTGATAAACGCCACAGCTTCGGGATAGTTTAGTTTAAGCCCTCTATTTTTGCGCTCATGAGCTAATTTAGCGGCGGTATAGATAAGCAGCCTCTCTTTTTCTCTTTCCGTTAGAAACATTTTTACTCCTTTACCTTTTGCCCAAATCAAATCTGTTTTTGCCAAGCATATTTCTGTACAGTTCCCATATGAGGTTTATTGTCGATTTTATTTTGGAAATTTTATCTGCTAAGACGATACACATCAAAAACGCTTCGTTTTGCGTTTTTTCAAAGCTTTTGATGCCGGCTCTTAAAAGCAGTTCGCCAAAAGCCTCGTTGTCTTTGGTTTTTATATATATTTTAGCAAAAAGCCTATTTTGCGCTTTGTGCCTTTTTAGATACTCTTTAAATTCAAAACCGCTGATTTTAAACTTTTCAAGATACTCAATCTTTTTGTTACATGAAAATCTGTTTCGTGCCGTATACTCTCCAAAATCATACTCTTCAAAGCTTCTGCCCGCACTAAAAAGGTCGCTGTAAAAAAATGTGGAATTTTCGTCAAAATCCAAACTAAAAAGCTGTAAAAGGCGGGAGTTTTTAAACATAATAGTCTCGTCGTTCAAAAACTCCAGATTGGAACATTTTAGATTGAAAACATATCTGTTCACGGCAAATTTACCGCTGCTTGGATAAACCTTAAGTGCCGATTCGCTTGCTAAGATGAGGTTTGAATTTGTCATATTAAGCTCTGTATGGATTTTATCATCAGGAAACAATCCCTCTCCAACGTTAAGCAGCTTGACATAATTTTCACCCTCTCTAAAAAGATAATATCTGCTTGGAAGCGTCAATTTTTCTAATGATATATTGTTGTTTTTTAATTCAAGCTTCAAACTCATAATGCAATTATACCGATAAATACTGCTTTATGATTTCATCGCTTAAGTCCTTTATCTCTCCGTTTGCCGTTACGCTTCCTCTATCAAGTATATAAAAATCATCTCCGTGCCGTCTTGCAAACGGAAGTTTTTGTTCTATCAAAAGAACCGTTATCTGTTTTTCTTTAGTCAGATAATCTATAACGTCTCCTATCTGCCGTACGATATTTGGCTGTATGCCTTCGCCGGGCTCATCAAGTATCAAAAATTCAGGCTCCAAACATAAAGCCCTTGCTATGGCTAATTGCTGCTGCTGACCGCCTGATAAATCGCCGCCTTTTCTGTTTTGCATCTCTTTTAAGACGGGAAAGAGTTTGTATATGATCTGCGGTGCTTTTTTGATTTTGTTTCTGTTGCCCAGTATTCCTATTTGGATATTTTCCTTGACTGTGAGAGAGGAGAATATCTCGCGTCCTTGCGGTACGTAGCCTATAGCTATGGAGGCTCTATCGGAGGGCGGCAGTTTGGTTATATCTTTGCCTTTAAATATTATCTTGCCGCTTTGAGTGCCAAGAAGCCCCATGATGACTTTGCTAAGAGTTGTTTTGCCAACCCCGTTTCTGCCCATTATACAAGTGCATCTGCCTTTTTTGCATTCCAGATTGATATCTCTTAATGTATGACTTTGCTTGTAGTATTGATTTAAGTTTTCTATTTTTAACATGTTACTCACCAAGATATACTTTTCTTACTTTTTCATTGTTTTGAATATTTTGCATCGAACCCTCAGCCAGCACGGAGCCTTCATACAAAACGGTAACTTTTGAAGCAAGGCTTCTTATAAATTCCATATCGTGTTCCACGACGATAACGGAGTGCTCCTTTGCAAGTTCTTGTAAAATCTCGCCCGTTTTTTCAACCTCTTGGGGTGTCATGCCGGCTACGGGTTCATCGACAAGCATGATTTTAGGATTTTGCATGATGAGCATTCCAATCTCCAGCCACTGTTTTTGTCCGTGAGAGAGAGTACCTGCCTCTTTAAAAGCATAATCATGCAAGCCTGTAAGTTTCATAGTCTCTTCAATCTTATCTTTTTGAAAACTTTTGAGTTTTGCAAAGAGCGTTTTGAAAAATCTTTTGTCCTCCTGCATGGAGAGTTCGAGGTTTTCAAAAACAGTGTGATTTGCAAATACGGTAGGTTTTTGAAATTTTCTGCCTATGCCAAGTTCCGCTATGGATGGTTCGTCAAGCTCCAATAAATTTACCGCTTTGCCAAAAATGACCTGCCCGCAGTCCGGTTTTGTTTTGCCTGTTATCACATCCATCATCGTGGATTTGCCAGCTCCGTTAGCTCCTATGACACATCTTAACTCTTTGTAGTCGATAGTCAAAGAGAGCGAATTTAACGCCTTAAATCCGTCAAAACTTACAGTTACGCCATCAAGCAAAAGTATCCTGTTTCCTTTTTCGATACTGCCTATGAAGTCGGGATTTATATTCATCTTCCAAGCCTTAGTTTTTTAAGCATTTTAAATTTTATTCCGGCTACTCCTTTGGGCAAAAACAAAGTTACCAAAACAAACAGTCCGCCAAGCGCGTACAGCCATATCTCGGCAAACGTTGAAGTAAAATACGTACTTGCGAAATTTACGACAAATGCCCCGATAACAGCCCCATAAAGCGTACCGCGTCCCCCTATGGCAACCCAGATGACAAGCTCTATAGAAAACAAGGGTGCAAAAACATTCGGATTTATGATGCCAACCTGCGGCACATATAAAGCTCCCGCAACTCCTGCCAATACAGCTGATATAACAAATATGAAGATTTTATAGCTTACTACCCTATAGCCTAAAAAGCCTACGCGGTCTTGGGAATCTCTTATGGATATCACTATGCGTCCCAATTTTGAGTTTATGATAAATCGGCAGAGTGTATATCCTAAAGCTAATGCTATAAATGAGGCGGCAAGAAGCGACACTTTTGTGTATTTGCTTTGCAGGTCAAATCCAAATATATCCTTAAAGTCATTCAGTCCGTTATTGCCGCCAAATCCCATATCGTTTCTAAAAAATGCAAGCATTAAAGCGTATGTGAGAGCTTGCGTGATAATGGAGAGATAAACGCCGTTCACTTTTGATTTGAAAGCAAAAAAACCGAATATAAAAGCTAAAAGAGCAGGCGCTGATATAACAATCAAAACGGCAAAAAAGGGATTGTCAAATCCATACCAAAACCAAGGCAGCTCTTTATAATTCATGAACACCATAAAATCAGGCAAAACAGGATCGGCATAAACTCCGCGGTCTCCGATTTGACGCGTAAGATACATGGCAAATGCGTATCCACCGAGTGCAAAAAACGCTCCGTGTCCCAAACTCAAAACTCCAAGATAACCCCACAACAAGTCTAATGAGAGCGCTAAAAGTGCGAATGCCAAGTACTTTCCTATCAATGAGACGCTAAAAGATGATATATGAAAGATAGAACCCTCGGGTATAAGCAGATTTGAGACGGATACGATAATAACAATCGCCAAAAGAGACGACAATACTATTTTCCCGCCTTTGTCATTTTTAAATATTTTTACAAGTATCGGTTCTCTCATCTCAATCCTCCGCATCTCTGCCCTTTTGAGGGAAAAGTCCCCGCGGGTGTTTTCTGATAAACAGTATTACTATAACAAGTATGATTACTTTTGCAAGAACGGCGCCTGAAAGCGGTTCTATAATCTTATTTACCTCACCCAGCGTAAACGCCCCTATGAGCGTTCCCCACAAATTTCCAACGCCTCCGAATACCACAACCATGAAAGAGTCCACTATATAAGCTTGTCCCAGATTTGGTCCTACATTTGTAAGCTGACTTAAAGCAACTCCCGCAACTCCGGCAATCCCTGCGCCTATACCGAAAGTCAAAGCGTCCACAAAGCTTGTTTTTATCCCCATAGCCTGCGCCATGCTTCTGTTTTGCGAGACTGCGCGCACTTTCAATCCAAGCGAAGTTTTTTTCAAAATAAACAGCGCAAATGCAAAAACAAGCAGAGTGAAGATAATGATATAAAATCTATTGTATGTGAGTGAGAAAATACTGTTTATCTCAAACGAACCGCTCATCCATTCGGGCGTTTTTACCTCTTTATTTAGCGGCGAATAGATAGTGCGCACGAGTTGTTGGAGTATGAGGCTTATTCCAAATGTAGCAAGCAGCGCTTCAAGGGGTCGTGAGTAAAGATGTCTTAACACCAGTCTTTCTATCAAGATGCCAACCAAAGCGCTTACTAAAAACGCTATGGGAATGGCTATAATCACAGAGTATTCTATAAAATTTGGCATAATCTGCTGAATCGTATATGTCGTATATGCTCCTATCATTATGAGTTCCCCATGAGCCATATTGATAACTTTCATAACGCCAAACGTTATGGCAAGCCCCATCGCCGCCAAAAGCAGTATGGAGCCAGCGCTCAAGCCAAAATAGAGCGTTTCCAAAACAGAGTAAAATCTTTTGGCATTTTCTATTTTTTTAATGGAGGCGGTTATCTCTTTTTTGTATGAGATGCCCTCGATATCGTTTAACTCATTTAGTGTTTGAAGCGCTATAGGAGAGAGCGAATCTCCAAGGGCGTTTATGGCTTTTTGCTGTTCGCCGCCGCTTTTAAATTTAGCGTCTAAAACAGACAAAGACTCGTTTAAAATCTCTTTTATCTTTTTATTGTCCTCTTTTGCTAAGAGTTCATACAAAAGAGCATAATCTTTCTCTTCAACATTTGAAAGCAGCTCTTTTGCGGCATTTAGTCTTATTTTTGCGTCTTGTGAGACTAAGTTTACCGCGGCAAGTTCGGAGCGCAGGATAGTTCTTAGTCTGTTGTTTATCGTGATTTTGCTAATTTCGCTTTCGTCGATTTCGAGTTTTTTGCCGCTTAGGATATCTACAATATCCGATTTGTCTTGATACACAAGAGAGTTTTGCGCGCTCTTATAAAGGTTCCCCGATAGCATTTGCGAAAATACAAAAGGCAGTCTCTCATCATTTTTATATCCGCTTGACAACTCTTTTATGGCGTCCTCTTTTTGCGCAAAATTTTCAGCTTCGGACAGTTTTACCAAATCATCTTCAAAACTTGCGCCAAAAGCCGCCATGGCTATCAACAGCAAAGTTATACAGACTCTCTTCATTTTTTACCTCTTATCGGCACTGGCAATGCGCGATTTGTTTTTGCCGCTTTTACAGAAAAAAACATGTGGGCGAATTTTTCACTGTTTTCATATCCTTTAGCGGCAAATAGTTTTAATAAATCCGTACAAACCATTTTCATCTCCTGCATCCAAGTTTTTATCACGATACCCGCAGTGTGCAAGTATCATTGTTTGTTTCAATTTTTTCACCGCTTAAGCACATTTCATTTTATGTGCAAAAATCATTAATTTCTATGCTCTTTTTACGCAAAATCTGATTTTGACAAATCATCAAAAATATATCCTCCCTCATTTCTTACCTCTGCAAGCGATAAATTGTCTTCGTTTGAGATATTACCGCCTGTATCAAAAGTGATTTTTGATAATTTTTCATCATCTATTCACACTCTTGCGTTCAAATCTTTTATCGCAACAGTGTGCGAATTGATTTTGATAAATATCAAAAATCTACTTTTTTCATTTGCCACTTTCCTGCCACGACGATAGCAATATATAACTGCTCCTTAGTTTTAAATGAGAATATCTCATTTGTTTTAATTTTCAGCTTCTTGAATGAACAAGAGAGTTTTTTGCAAAATTAGCTCAAAAAATGCATGAAACTCTCATTTTTTTTACAAAATTTATGACAACAATTGCAAATCTTTCTGCATCAAAGAGACTTTTGCTTTGGATAATTTTGACAAATCATCATCTATTTATCAAACCTGCATTCAAGTCTTTTATCACGATACCCGCAGTGTGCGGATTGATTTTGATAAATGTCAAAAACCTGCAAACTTTTTCCATTTTTACCGTTTTTCCGTCGATACCCGCAATGTATGGCTAACATTTATAAAGTCCGCTATAGACAAGAGGGCTTTTTGTAAAAACCATTGTCGCCTCTATGTTCTTTGCGCAAAGTTTGATTTTGACAAATTATCAAATCTTATGTGTGGCTCATTTGTGCCAAAATTACTTACAAGCCTTTGTTTTACAGTATGACCTGTACAAAAAGATGCTTTGATTTTAAGCAATTTTGACAAATCATCATCCATATGAACCATTTCTTGCATTCAAGTCCTTTGCCGCTCCAAGCGCATTTTATTTTACACGCAAAAGAGTTTCTTGCAAAAACTGTGCAAACTCATTTTCATACAAAGTCAGGTTTTGATAAATCGCCGCCTTGTTCATTTTCTGCTCTTTTTGCCTTTTAGGGCAATGAGCTGTTTAGAAAACCGCTGCCGTCTTTGTTTAGACAAATTACCGTTTACATCAAAAGTGACTTTGACTTTTGATAATTATTCACACTCTTGCATTCAAATCTTTCATCGCGGCAGTGTGCGAATTGATTTTGATAAATGTCAAAAACCTGCAAACTTTTTCCATTTCACCGCTTGTATTCGCAAAGTTGAAAATATCCCATTTCAAATTTTTAGCCTCTTGAATGCGCTTTGTTTTATATGTAAGAGAGTTTTTTGCAAAACTGCTCAAATTTGCGCAAAGGCAACTCTTTTTAGCCTCTTGCAATGCGTGAAAATACCCTCTTGGTGCGGATAGTCTCCGCACTAAAGATTATTTCAGGCACTTTTTTGTTTTGGTGTTGTAATTGCCGCAGTTGACAGGCTTTGTCCAGTCAGCTTCCAAATCTTTGCTGCCGTCTAAAAAGTCGCTCCAAGCGTCGCCCTCAACCAAACCTTTTGTCTGCCAAACGGTTTCAAATTGACCGTTGGCTTGAATTTCGCCTATAAGAACAGGCTTTGTTATATGGTGGTTTTTAAGCATTACAGCCGTACCACCGGTAAGATTGGGCACGCTTATACCGATAATCGCTTCAGAGACTTTGCCGACATTTGTGCTTTTGGCTTTTTCTACGGCTTTCACCCACATGTTAAATCCTATGTATGTAGCCTCCATAGGGTCGTTTGTGACTCTTTTATTGTCTTTTATAAATGCTTTCCATGATTTGATAAAAGCGTCGTTTGCGGGAGATTTCACGCTTTGAAAATAGTTCCATGCAGCCAAATGTCCGACAAGAGGCTTTGTGTCTATGCCGGCAAGCTCTTCTTCTCCTACCGAAAATGCAATAACGGGAATGTTATCCGCGCTCACGCCCTGATTTGCAAGCTCTTTGTAAAACGGCACATTTGCATCTCCGTTGATAGTTGAGACAACCGCCGTTTTTTTGCCTGCACTGCTAAATTTTTTGATATCGCTTACTATGCTTTGCCAGTCAGAGTGTCCAAACGGCGTGTAGTTGATCAAAATATCCTCGCTTTTGACGCCTTTTGATTTCAGATAAGTTTCCAAAATCTTATTTGTGGTGCGCGGATATACATAATCCGTTCCGGCAAGCACCCATCTTTTGACACCAACCTCATTTGCCAAGTAGTCAATCGCGGGAATTGCCTGCTGATTTGGAGCAGCACCCGTATAAAAGATATTTTTAGACGACTCTTCGCCCTCATATTGCACGGGGTAGAAAAGCAAGCCGTTGTTTGCTTCAACCACAGGAAGAACCGCTTTTCGCGATACGGACGTCCAACATCCGAATATAACGTCAACCTTGTCTTTGGTCAAAAGTTCGCCCGCTTTTTCAGCAAAAAGCGGCCAGTCGGATGCGGGGTCAACCACTACGGCTTCAAGCTTTTTGCCAAGAAGCCCGCCTTTTTTATTTTGTTCGTCTATCAACATCAAAACCGTATCTTTTAATGTTGTTTCAGAGATTGCCATTGTTCCTGAAAGCGAATGCAAAACGCCCACTTTGATAGTATCGGCAGCTTCAATCGACATACAAGCAAAGGCAATCAATACCGCCGCGGCAAGTTTTGAAATCCTCATCGTCTGCTCCTTAGACTTAAATTATAGGAGAGAGTGTAACAAAATAGTGGTTATTGTATGGAACAAAAATTGCATAAAAAATAATCAATAAAATTAAAAACATATAAAATTAAAATAATGGTATTTTTGATATCTATGATAAATATATTTTTTGGCAGTTTAAATTTTGCCATCAACAAACAAAGCAGGATTTACATAAATACAGACAGAATGGCTATTGAGATGTAAATATATTTTTTGGCGACAAAGACAAATTTTTCATCTGTATTTGTTGCAATCAACCATTTTTTGTTTTTTGCCATTGGAAGCATGATTTGTAGATAGGTTTTGCGCTAATGTCGCTTAAGCAAGTGCAATGAGAGTTTCATTGATTGATTTTTTACTGTTTTTGATAATATAAATTTAAAAACTTTCCATACTAAGCATGTTTTTTCATAGTTTTGTATATTTATAGCATCGTTTTTTATGATTTTTTGCTATACATGTAGTTATTAATAAGCAAAACAGGGATTAAGGCATAATGCTATTTTAAGAAAAACTTGGCATAATTTCAGTTGAACAATTGCTCAACTATTTTATTATAAGAGGTTTTTTATGGCAGTATTTGATAATATCGACAGGTGTGATTGTAATATCATACATGAAGATACTGTGAAAATGGTCAAGGATTTGTTGCCAAAAGAGGAGGCTTTGTTTGACTTAGCAGAGCTTTTTAAAGTTTTTGGAGATTCGACAAGGGTAAAAATACTCTATGCATTGTTTCAAAGTGAAATGTGCGTATGTGATATAGCGGCTCTTTTTGGTATGACAAAGTCGGCTATTTCACATCAGCTTCGCGTATTAAAGCAATCAAAACTTGTCAAATTCAGAAGAGATGGCAAAGTTGTATATTATTCGCTTGATGATGAGCATGTTAAAAATATTTTTGACCAAGCTTTTATACATGTGAGTGAAAAATAGTATTGTTTTGAATTAGTGCTAGTATATTTTAATAATTTTTTAGTTGAATATATGTTCAATTATTCATTTAAATGGAGATATAAAGATGGGTTTTGACAATAGATGCTGTAGTAACCGCTGTGGACACAGCCACAAAGAGAGTCACAAGGGAAATTTTGAAAAGATAAAGATGATTTTGGGTATTTTGCTTTTTGGAGCAGGGGTAGCATTTTCTTTTGCGCCGCCTTTTGAATTTGGTATCTTTTTTATGAGTTATATATTATTAGGAAGCGATATTTTGCTTTTGACATTGAAAAATATTTTAAATTTGAAAAAGAGCGGGATATACGGAATATTTGATGAGAATTTTTTAATGAGTATCGCTACTTTGGGAGCATTTGCTGTAGGTGAATATCCTGAGGGCGTTGCTGTTATGCTATTTTATAAAATAGGTGAGGGATTACAAGAAAGAGCTGTTGAAAACTCTAAAAAATCGATATCTTCACTTTTGGATTTAAATGTAGAGTCTGCAAATTTGCAAAAAGGAAAAAGGGTAGTAAAAGTTCCGGTGCAAAATGTGAAAACAGGAGACATCATCGTCATAAAAGCCGGTGAAAAAGTACCGCTTGATGGAGTTGTAGAAGATGGAAAGTCTTTTTTGGATACAACTGTCATAAGCGGTGAATCAATGCCAAAAGAGGTAATGGAGGGTTCCAAAATCTTGTCTGGCTGCATAAATCAAGGCGGAACATTGCATGTTAGGGCAACTTGTGAATTTAAAGATTCTACCATCTCAAAGATAGCAAAATTTGTCGAAGAAGCAGGGCAAAAGAAGTCTAAAACAGAACATTTTATAAGAAAATTTGCCAAAATCTATACCCCTATAGTGGTTTTTATTGCACTTATTTTGGCATTTTTACCGCCTCTTTTTATAGAAAATGCCGAATTTAGCGAATGGTTTTATAAAGCTTTAGTGTTTTTGGTTATCTCTTGTCCTTGCGCGCTTGTCGTGTCCATACCTCTTAGTTTTTTTGCAGGACTTGGCGGGGCATCAAGGCGCGGCATATTGATAAAAGGCGGTAACTATCTTGAAGCTTTAAGTCATGTAAGCACTGTGGTATTTGATAAAACAGGCACTTTAACTAAAGGCGAGTTTGGTGTGAGCAAGATAAAACCAAATGGTAGCTTTAGCGAAGAAGAGCTGCTTTTTTATGCTGCTCACATAGAGAGTTTTTCACAGCATCCGATAGCTTTGTCTATACTAAAAGAGTATGAGGGTGAGATTAAGAATGAGGTTAAAAACCATGAAGAGCTTTTTGGTTTTGGAGTAAAAGCTGAAATTTTAGGTAAGTTGGTTTTAGCAGGAAATGAAAAATTGATGGAGCTAAACTCTATCGTTTGTGAAAAACCGGATGTTGCAGGAAGCGTAGTACACGTGGCAGTAGATAATATTTATGCCGGATATATCGTAGTTTGCGATACAATAAAAGATGAGAGTAAACAAGTCATACAAGAGTTAAAAAATATCGGCGTTAAAGATATGGTTATTTTAACAGGGGACAGTGACAAAGCGGCAAAAGAGATTGCAAAAGAGCTTGGTATAAACAAGGTTTTTTCACAGTTGTTGCCCCTTGGGAAGGTAGAAAAGCTTGAATTGTTATTAAAAAATATAGCAAAAGGCAAAAAACTTGTATTTGTCGGTGATGGGATAAATGATGCGCCATCTCTTGCAAAAGCCGATATTGGTATGGCTATAAGTACGCTTGATATAACAACACAGTCTGCTGATGTAGTTTTAACTGACGGTAATCTTCAAAAAGTGCCTGCGGCAATCAAAATAGCCAAGAAAACATCTGCCATAGCAAAACAAAATATAATTTTTGCACTAAGCGTAAAAGCGCTTTTGATGGCATTGGGGGTTGTTGGAATAAGCGGTATGTGGGAGGCTGTTTTTGCAGATGTCGGCGTGACAATACTTGCCGTTTTGAATGCTTTGAGGATTGTTGGTAATGATATAAAATCATAAAGCAAGATGCAAGGCTATGCAGTTTTATATCAAATATCTTCATTTTTTAAAATAATGATACTTTTTGCGTGCAAGTTTTCAAAACTTGCTGCTTAGGGGGCGATATGCTTTTTATCTTAATTTAAAGGGATTTTTTCAAATATCCCTTTTCAATCATATCAAGAGCTATGTCTCTAAAAATAGGTGCGGCACTTTGAGAACCAAAGTAACTGCGAGATAATGGTTCTATAACCAAAACCCCTATAGTATATTTAGCTCCTTTATCATCATTTGTAAAACCTATAAAAGAGCTGTCGTATCCGGATATTTTACCGTCTTTTTTTATCTCTGCCGTGCCTGTTTTGCCGCCGACTGTTATGCCTTCAACTTGAGCTTTTAAACCTGTACCTGTAGTTACTGCTTTAATTAGTGTTTTTTGAACGGTTTTGGCAATATTTTCAGATATAACTGAAACTTTGGGATCATATCCTATCTCATGTTTTTTGCCGAATCTATCTATGATAAAAGAGGCTATTTTGGGATTTACGATAAAACCGTCGTTATTAAATACATTAAATGCTTTTATAAGCTGCATAAAATTTACATGCAGTCCATACCCGTACCCAACACTTCCTTTGTAAACTTCGCCGTTTAGACTTCTTATATATCCAATTTTTTCATGTGATAAATCTATTTGTGTTTTTTGAGTAATACCAAAGTCAGTAAGTCCTTTGTAATACGAAATACTATCAAGCCTTTGAGCCAATTGCGCCATGCCCACGTTTGACGAATGCACTATAATGTTTTCAGCGCTGACCCAATTTGATTCGAATATATGTTCGTCTTTTATCCAAAATGAACCTAATTTATATTTGCCGCCATATACGTTTACCAAATCGTCCGGTTTTACTTTTTTCTCTCGCAGTAAAATTGCATAAACAATGGGTTTCATAACCGAACCCGGCTCATATTCGTATTCTACCGCATTTACATTCATAAGAGCGATATCTTCCATACTGTTTCTTTCATATCTGTTGCTTGTTGCGATTGATAAAATATCACCCGTATCGCTTTTCATTACGACAGCTATGACTTCTTTTGCTTCAAGTTTTTTTTTGTATCCGTCAAGTATATTTTCCACTGCTTTTTGAAATTTAAGCGGTATGGATATTTGAATGTTTTGCCCGTCTATTCTCTCTTTGGCTTGTATATTTCTGTTCAATATAATGGTATTTGACATATCGCGGGAACCTACAAGATATGAATCTTGTATCGATGCCAATCTGTCGTCATAATAATGCTCTATGCCTTTCAAACCTATTCTTTTTATAACACGTCCGGTATTTGTTTTATTGGTATATCCAATCAACGGCTCAAGCGTATCTTTATACGGATATATGCGCATCTCTCCGCTCTCTTTTATATCCATTCCATTAAAGATTACCTTGTTGTCTTTTGGGTTTTGATAACTTTTAAAAACACCAAGTCTAAGAAATGTTTTGGCAAGAGACCTTAAATGTTCGGCTTGTTTTGAGTCTATTTTGTATGAAAGCGTTACGCTTCCGCTTCTTTTCTCTATAGCAGATTTGACACTTTGTTCGCTGTCTCCGCTATATATCGAATATAATTTAATAAAAAGATTTTTTTTATCAGGATCCAAACTTCTTGTATCTATACTTACTTCATAAAGAAGTTTTGTTGCGGCTAATGTGTAATTATCTTCGCTTAAAATAGTACCCCTTAAAGCAGTTTTTATCTCGCTTGCTTTAAGATTTGGAAGGTTTCTGTCTATATTTGACCATACAAACAGCATAGCAATAAAAATAACAAATCCCAAAATAACTAAGAAAAAAAATGCGGCAAATTTATTTTTGATTTGCTTGTTGCCACTCATGTTCATTCTTTTGCAAATCCTGATTTTTTGCGAAAGTATATCAGCAAACTGCTTACAAAAAGGTATTTTTTAAACCATTTTAAGTAAAATATCTTTCCAAAATCATATCAAGAGGACAGATGTCAACAGATAAAACACTATTTATTCTTTGCTCTTTATGTGTGTTTATTGGCATAATAGCCTCTTTCTCACTTTCTGCTTATGCTATTTTGCGGTACAACATAGAGTATCCCTATTATTTTTTTATTCGTCAATGTACAGCCGGATTTTTAGGTATTTTTGCTATGTGGCTCATATCGCAGTTAAACCCTGAAAAGCATCTTGTAATTATAGGTTTTGGCATATTTTTTATTTGCTTGTTTACTATGGGTTTCATGCACTATTTGCCTGAAAATATGGCAACTTCAGCAGGTGGTGCCAAAAGGTGGATAAGACTTCCCGGATTTTCATTTGCGCCTGTTGAGTTTTTTAAAATAGGCTTTGTATTTTTTTTGGCATGGAGTTTTGCAAGAAGAATAAATCAAGAAAAAAAACCGCTTAAACAGGAGGTTTTGCTTTTACTGCCATATTTTGCAGTATTCGCCGTTTTTGTTATATATTTGATAGCCGTTATGCAAAATGATATAGGGCAAGTTATAGTTTTAGCTTTAACATTTTCGGTTATGGCGTTTTTTGCCGGCACAAGTTTTAGATTTTTTTCATTGGCAATACTTCTTAGTGCCATAGTTGCAACATTTGCTGTTATAAACTCGGAAAACAGAATCATGCGTGTAAAGATTTGGTGGTCAACTGCACAAAATGCCGTTTTATCATTTTTGCCCGATAAGATAGCAAATGCACTAAGGGTAGAAAACACTCCAGAACCCTATCAGCTTTCACACTCGTTAAATGCCATAAATCATGGCGGATTTTTTGGAGAGGGCATTGGAAATGGCATAGTAAAACTCGGATATTTAAGCGATGTTCATACGGATTTTGTGTTGGCTGGGATAACAGAAGAGATAGGAGCCGTTGGCACTGCTTGTATTACTGCTATTTTTTGCGTTATTGTTTATAGGATTTTTAAAATTGCAAGCAGGTCTCAAAATCGTACACATTCGCTATTTGCACTTGGTATAGCAATGCTTATAGTATTTTCTTTTTTGATGAATGCATACGGCGTTACTTCTATTACGCCTATTAAAGGTATTGCGGTGCCGTTTTTAAGTTACGGCGGAAGTTCGCTGCTTGCCACATGCATTGGAGTCGGAATGGTTTTGATGATTAGTAAAAAGGTGGATTAAAATGATAGTGATAACAGGCGGCGGGACAGGCGGACATCTTAGTATAGCTAAAGCAATAGCTGTGGAGTACAATAAAATCGGCATAAAACCGCTTTATATAGGCTCTACAAACGGACAGGACAAGAGTTGGTTTGAAAATAGTCCGCTTTTTTACAAAAGCATCTTTTTGCCCTCGTACGGAGTTGTAAATCAAGGTTTTTTAGGTAAGATAAAGTCTCTTCTAAACATCATAAAACTCTCTTTTAAAGTGAAAAAAATATTAAAACAAGAGGGTATCACAAAAGTTTTTTCTGTTGGCGGTTACTCATCGGCTGCCGCGTCATTTGCGGCGATTTTGGGCGGTGTGCCGCTTTTTATACATGAACAAAACGCTTATATGGGAAGACTAAATAGATTAGTTGCATTTTTTGCAAAAGAGATTTTCAGCTCTTATGACAAGAACTCAAAAGTCAAAGATTATCCCGTGAGCGATGAGTGGTTTGGCTTTCAAAAAAAGTGCGGTAAATTAAAAACCATAGCTTTTTTAGGCGGTTCTCAAGGGGCAAAATTTATCAATGCTTTGGCGTTGGAGGCGGCTTCATGGCTTAATGAAAACGGCATAAAGATAGTACATCAAACAGGCAAAAACGAATATGAAAAGATAAAAGAGTTTTATGAGCAAAATGGTATCGAGGCTGATGTTTTTGCATTTTATTCGCCTTTGTGTGATAAACTTAAAGATGTTGATTTTGCCGTTGCGCGTTCGGGGGCTGGTAGTATGTGGGAGCTTGCTGCGGCTAAAATCCCCGCTCTTTTTATACCCTATCCGCATGCTGCGAACAATCACCAATACTTTAACGCCAAAGTATTGGAAGATAAAAACGCCGCCATCGTTATAAAACAGAACAATATGGACGCAAAGACTCTCATATCTATCTTGTGCAGTGCGGATATAGCCTCTTTAAGCAATGCGCTGGACGGCACGATAGAGCCAAACGGTGCAAAGAAAATAGTAGATATAGTAGAGAGTTATGATAGGGTTTGACACATTTTGGCTTTTTTTGCTAACCTCTATAGCGCTGGCGTTAGCTCCCGGACCCGATATACTTTTTGTTATCACGCAAGGAGTTACAAGAGGCGCTAAAGCCGCCGTTACTTTGGCATGCGGACTGTCTTCGGGCGTTATCGTTCATACTGCTCTTGCCGCGCTTGGTGTTTCTGTTATATTTAAAACTTCATCGACGGCATTTTTCATTTTAAAAATCATCGGCGCGGCGTACCTGTTTTATCTGGCATTTCAAACTTTTGTTCATAGAAACGAGCTTGTGCGCGTTGAAAATAAAAAAGACAGAAAAAGTTTGAGCGCAAAAAAGCTTTTCATAAGAGGCTTTTTTATGAATGTGCTAAATCCAAAAGTCATACTTTTTTTCTTAGCTCTATTTCCGCAGTTTGTCAAAGAGCAAAACGGACTTGTGGCATTTCAAATGGCGCAGTTGGGAGCTATTTTTATGCTAAGCACACTTGGTGTTTTTATAGTTGTCGGCACTTTAGCCGACAAAGCATCAAAGACGCTGATGAATAATCCTAAATTTGCAAAATTTGCAAACATTTTAACATCTTGTATATTTGCGGCTATCGCGGTAAAATTGGCGTTTTCTCAAGCTTGATTTATAATTTTACGCGATTTGATGATTTTGTCAAATAAAAACATTTCCACAAAAAATATGATAAATTCCGATGCGGGCATGGCAAGCCAAACGCCGTAAACTCCGACATAAGAGGGCAAAAGTAAAATCATCGGCACGATAAGCCCGAAAGTTCTTATAAATGCGATGAGAGTAGAGATTTTGCCTTTTGAAAAAGAGGTAAAAAGGACTGATATCAGGATATTTGCACCGCTTAAGAGATATTTGAAGGCGAAAATTATAAAGCCTGTGAGCGCGATGTCGTATAAAGCGGTGTTGTCTTGACTAAAGATTTTTACTATATCAAACGAAAAGGACAGCATCATAAAAACAGTCAAAAGCGATAAAACGGCTATCGTGATAAAACCTTTTTTTAAGATATGCTCTATTTTTCGCCGCTCTTTGGCTCCAAAATTAAAACTTATAATCGGCGCGATGCCGACACAGTAGCCAAGAAAAAGAGAGTTAAAGAGATACTCCGTGTAGGCTATGATTGTAACTGCCGCTACTCCAAGTTCACCCAAAAGCCTTAACATGGCGTGGTTTAGCAAAAATGCTATGACGCCTGTGGCTAAAAAATTTACCAATGCCGACGAGCCGTTTATACTGCTTTGTGCGATGATTTTAAAATTCCATTTTGGAAGTGTGAAACTAAGTGTTCTTTTGGGGTTGGAAAAAAATGCAATTCCTATAACGGTTGGGATAGCACTGCTTATTACAGTCGCATACGCCGCTCCCTCTATCCCCATGCCAAACCATGCTATAAATATATAATCTAATATTATATTAGTAAACCCTGCGCTCAAAACCGCAATCAAGCCCATTTTAGGCTCTCCTGCTACGATAAAGAAGCTTTGAAACAAAAATTGCCCCATGAACACCAAGAGTCCGAACAGTATAATTTGAAAGTAGCTTTTTGCATAAGGCATCAAAATCTCTGTCGCCCCAAGCCACTCCAATATCTCGTCCATGAATACAAACCCTATCAATATATCAATGAGCGATATAACTAAAAGCACGATAGTTATCACCGAAAAATCACTGTTAGCCTCTTTGTGTCTTTTTTCACCCATTTTTTTGGCTATGATAGCGCTGCCTCCAACGCCAAACATCGTGCCCGTTCCCATGAAAAACAAGATGGCAGGCATAACAATATTTATCGACGCGAAAGCATCTATATTGACAAGGCGGGCTACAAAGATACCATCTACTATTGAATACAAAGACTCAAAGAGCATCATTATCATTGTGGGTAGTGCAAACAAAAATAGTGTTTTGGCATTAAAATTTTTTGCTAAATTATTTTCAGTCATGTTGGTACTTTATTGATTATATATAGATATTGTAGCGCAAAACAGCAGAGATAAAAATAAAAAAGTTAGGATAAAACGTCTGTTCGTGTTAAATTAAACGAGTGGTGCGCTCGAAGAGATTCGAACTCATGACCTTCTGAACCGCAATCAGATGCTCTATCCAGCTGAGCTACGAGCGCACAAATTTTAAGGGTGGTATTATAACGGCTATTTCCTTAAAATTACGATATTTTGAAAATAATCCACATGTATATTTGTCAAATCTTTCATATCTTTTATATTATTCACAAGCTGTAAAATTGTCGTATCGTTATCTCTTTTGGTGTTCAATAATAATGGAATATAAAAATTTTTTTATCGTTTTATAATTTTTTGTCTCATTGTGAAGCATACATTTAAGTAGATAATATAAAAATGCGTATATATTAATAAAAACAGTGTATAAGTCTTGACAAAAGCAGGCGTTTTGTGTAAACTTTCAACCTTGTTTTTATTTGTGAATATTTAAAAACCTTGACTGTTTTTAGGTTTTTGCAGACAAAATCAAGACTATAATAGTGTTTTAACGGGGCGTAGCGCAGCCTGGTAGCGCATCTGGTTTGGGACCAGAGGGTCGCAGGTTCAAATCCTGTCGCCCCGACCATTTTTTAGCATGGTGAGTTTAGCTCAGTCGGTTAGAGCATCAGATTGTGGTCCTGAGGGTCGTGGGTTCGATTCCCATAACTCACCCCATTTGAGTATGCGCTCGTAGCTCAATTGGATAGAGCAACAGACTTCGGATCTGTGGGTTGTAGGTTCGACTCCTATCGAGCGTACCATCAGAGAAGCTCCAATTTTTTGGCTTATCTGAAGTAAAAAGTTGCATGACAGATTTTGTCAGGCATAATTTAATATGCGCTCATAGCTCAGCTGGATAGAGCAACGGCCTTCTAAGCCGTAGGTCAGAGGTTCGAATCCTCTTGGGCGTACCATTTATCGGCAAAGTTATCTTTGCGAATATAAACCCCGTGTAGCAGGGTGAATGTTTTTGACATTTACGTAAAAGCGCTTGCTAAATTGGGCAGAGTTTGAATTTTATACTATAAGCGTAAGTCTTATAACGTTTTTTGTGCGGATGTGGTGAAATTGGTAGACACACCAGACTTAGGATCTGGCGCCGCGAGGCATGGGAGTTCGAGTCTCTTCATCCGCACCATCTAAATTATTCACCAAAACATAATAACATGCACATCAATAAGCATATCAAATCAAAATTATCATTAAAAATTAAAATAGACAATTTTCACGCTTTTTAAGCCAAGTTTGTTTTAATCATGCCGGAACACTTAGGGCTATTGGAGTAAGCAATCCATCAGAGTGTGTTATAACTATTAATTTGAAGGTTTTTATGCTAAAAATTTCAAATTTATCTTTCTTATATTTATCGCAGATTATTTTTGAAAACATCAATCTTTCTATAGATGAAGGAATGAGGGTTGCGCTGATCGGAGATAATGGGAGCGGAAAAACTACATTATTAAATCTAATCGCAGGAGAACTGAACCTGAGAGCGGCAATGTTTTTGTATCGGGAAATGTTGCTTATTTGAAGCAGGATAATTATGAATTGTTTCCGAAACTTTCGGGCGGACAAAGGACGCAGGAGGCGTTGGAGCGTGTATTTTGTGCAGAGGTAAATTCAAATATTTTGCTGCTTGACAAACCTACAAATAATCTTGACCGGTAAGCCGTCTCTTGACTTGAGAGATTCTTGCTTTGTTTTAGCGGAGTGGTTTTTTCGCCAGTCACGATAGAGCATTTATCGATAAAATCGCAACGCATATTGTCATAATAAAGACAAAAAACTTATTTTGTATGCGGGGAATTATTCGACATTTCTTTTGCGAAAAAAGCAGACTCATGACGAGCAAACTGCGCGCTACAAAAAAGCAGAAAATGAAAAACGAAAGCTAACTTCAATGCTAAAAGCTACAAAAGATGTCAGCCATAAAGCAGATAATTCGCGTTTTGATAAAAAGGCTTCGGGGCGTTTTAAGGGGGTGTTCAACACCTATAAAATGCGGCGCAAGCAAATGTCGGCAGGCAGATTGGTGCTATAAATACGGAAATTTCACGAATAGAAAAAATCAAAAAACCAAGAGAAAAGAAGATTTATCAAGCAATGATTGGTTTGGCCGGGGCAAACCATAAAAGGCTGCTTTATGTCGAAGAACTTTTGAAACAGTTTGGAGAATTGAGCGTTTTTTCAAGGGTTGGCTTTGATGTTTTTGCGAAAGAACGAATCCATCTTTTGGGAAAAAATGGGTCTGGAAAGTCGACACTGCTAAGGATTATTGCCGGAGAACTTAAAGCTGATGCCGGGATAGTAAAAATCGGGTATTTATCGCAGGATTTGAATAATCTTGATTTTGAAAAAACGGCACTGGATAATTTGCTTGATGGATTTTCGGACAAAACAACCGTGATAACGCGAGCAACGACGATGGATTTAAATAAGCCTATTGAAAAGTTATCGCGTGGGCAGCAGACAAAAGTGAGTTTTTTTAAAGCTTTTGCTCGGAAGTTATGACTTGTTGATCCTTGATGAGCCGACAAATCACATTGATATCAGGGCAAAAGATAACGTCGAAACGGCACTTGAAGGATATGAGGGGGCGATTTTGATTGCGAGTCATGATAGATATTTTGTCGAAAAACTAAAAATCGATCGTGTTGTTGAACTTTCTTAGGCATTTTATGGCTGAAAGGCTTTGCAAAATCTATTTTAAACTCTACTGCTTTTAGTTTGATTTGTACAAGATGGGATTTTATTTTTTCTGATTAGTAACTTTTAGAATTTTAAACAATTTACAGTACTCTTTTGTGCTCTCTAATAATTTGGCTTTTTGTACATAAGAGATCTAATCATAGATGCTACAAGAAACATTAAATAAAACTGATAATAGACAAACATTATAAAAAGCCTGCAAATATCACCCTTACAAGTGATAGCCGACGAAGGGGTCAATGTCAGTTTGGTGTTGGTTTCATTTTTTTGTTGTGTTTTCTCTCTCATTACTATGAAAGTAGTTCAAAATTAACTAAAAATTGTAAAAGTGAAAAAAATTGAAATTTTATAATCTTGAATTGAAATAGCAAAAATCAAATCAGCAATGTAAAACAGTTGATATGACTGTTCTTAATCGGCGATCTACTTTAATATGTGTCTTTTCATATCTTTAAGTGTTCTTTTTCTGTTTGTTCTAATGGTAGTTTTTGCGCAAAGGAGTATACCTTCAGCGTTGATGCGTTTTATGATAGCAACACGAAAACCATGCGAGATGCCTGGGGCAAACCGCTGACGGGTTTGGTCAAAAGTTATTACAAGAGCGGGAAAATATGGAGAGAAACGCCTTATAAGAATGGTGAGCAAGAAGGGCTTAAGAAGTGGCATTATGAGAGCGGGGGAATAAAGTCAGAAGCGTATTATAAGAACGGCTTAAAGGAATATACTTATGACGTTGACGCGTTTTATGACGATGATACGGAAACCATGCGGGATTCTAGGAATCAACCGCTGACGGGTTTGGTCAAAAGTTATTACGAGAACGGGAAAATAAAGCGTTAATAAGAATGGCAAGGTAGATGGGCTTGTGAAATCCTATCTTCAAAATGGTGCCGCCGTGGAGTTTCAATATAAAAATGACAGGGCTGTAAGCTGTGTTTGCACAGGTGTAATTAGGAAGAGAACCCCACTCACAGGTCCTGAAATAATCTATTGGAATAACGGAGAACGCATTACCTGCGAATAAGTTGTAAATGGTGTTGACTTAGTCGCTTTAATATTGACGATAAGATAGTTGTTATGCTATATTTTATTTAGTGTGTTGGAGTATTGCTTTTTGGCGGTTAAAGCCGATATAGTTTTATCTGCTGATAGAAGCAGGCGATAAACGCTTTCATTTAGCGGTATGTTATTGCCGTAGTTTTGCTTTGACAATAAAAATCGCTTAATTTTTGCAGTTTCCAAATCTTTATATTGATGGCTCTTTTGTAGATTTTCTCATCGCTTCATCCAAATATCAAATCGTAAGCTTTGCAGTCAAATTTTTTACTCTCTTTTTTATGTCCAATAATTTAATGTATTTTGCCGCTTCAAACACATAAAATTTACCGTCTTTTTTAAGTATCATTGTGCCAAAAGATGTCTCATTATCGTATTTTCCATCTCATCAAGCGGTTTTTTGACGATAGGCTGGGTAAACTGGGTTTTATTGAAAGTTCTTTGTCTTTTTGCTAGCTTGGAAGTGTTTATGATAATTTTTTCCTCCATCTGCTCAAGAGAGTAGAGTCCGTCAAAATAGTCTATGACCTCTTTGATGCCTATCGCTTTCATGCAGTTTGGCTCTCTTGTGTATTTTTTCTCAAGCCTTGCCGCTTCGTCCACTAAGCCCTCTTTTATCATCTTTTTTGTGCGCAGGATTATTCTTTGCTGCAAGATATCTTTATCGGTGTCTATCTCAAAAATCGGCAAATCTTTAATGAGCGGCTCTTTTTTTGTCTGCCGTAAAAAATCGCTTGGGATTTTACCCGTTTCAAAATAGACTTCATACCACTTTTCTATGCGATATCTGTCGTTAGCTTCTATGTTCATTGACGGGTCTGTTTGCGTTATATACTCATATGCTTCTTTTATATCTCTTAACACTCTTGTAATCTTTTTTTGATTTTCTACGCTCACAAGAGGTTTATCGCTAAGACCGGAAAGCATTGCTTTTAGATAAAAACTTGTTCCGCCTACGATAATAAGAGGAACATTTTTAAGCCGCGCCTCTTCTTTGGCAATCCTGTACAAATCAAAAAAGATAGTTACGTTAAAGCTCTCGTTTGGCGCTATCACATCTATGCCGAAATGTTTTATGTCGTTCATTTGTTCGTGTGTGAGCTTTGCGGACGCTATATCTATCTCCTTGTAAACGCAAAGAGAGTCAAGGGAGAGTATTATGGAGTTTGTTTGCTTGGCTATACTTAGGGCTAAATCGCTTTTACCCGAAGCTGTTGTCCCAATAATGGCAATTTGCACGTTTTCTCCTAATCATTTTTGAAAACTTAATTATATCGATATTTTTTATCCAAAATGCGAAGTGAAAATAAAAAGTGGTGACCCATACGAGATTCGAACTCGTGTTACCGCCGTGAAAGGGCGATGTCCTAACCGTTAGACGAATGGGCCAAGCAGAGTAAAATCGTTAAGATTTCACGAAATATTGAAAA
>JAIROK010000062.1 GCA_031257555.1 Campylobacteraceae bacterium
CCGTCTATAAGCTTCTTGCCTTGTTTGTATTGTTCCAAGATTTCATTGAAATCAAAAATGTTTTCTTGTTGCATTTGTCAATCTTTGATATTATTTTGTTTGATTGACACGGAGTTTTGAAGGGACCATTATTAACTTGTGTATCTGTTGGCTCTCATAGTGATTTGTTTTAGCCTGCTTACACTTGGTTGTAACTTGAGAAACGTTTAAAATGGAAAAACCAGGCTCTGCTACTTTCGCAACAAACAAAGCATGTTAGGATATGGAAACGGCGGTAATTAGACGCGATTTTTTTATTTCAAACTCTTTCTCTCTTATTTTTGATTATTTCCGATTTTGGTTTCCAGCTTTTGCAATCACCTTTTGAAGCTCTGTTGTATTTTTTCTAAACAAGGCTGTACTTTTTCAAGATACTTTATTTGGGTCTCTCTCATGAAACCTTGATATTCCACTTCAATTCTTTTAAGTTTGCTTGCCAATTATACTTACATAAAAAGTGGTATGATGGCAAAAGTTGACGTCATGACTATGAATTGGCAAAGCGCGCACAAACAATGAGATCAATGTAGACAACAAGTAATCTTAAGGAGGCAAAAAAGCAAATTGAAAATAAATTTGCTTCAACTGCTAATGCTGTTAGTGTAAATTTACTATACTTGTTGCGTCTGGCTTATTGATATTAGGTATTTGTCTTAGAGAAAGCTTCTTTATCGGCAAACACATAAACAATTTAATTAGGCAAGAAATAGAATTATCCAAAAGCATACAAGACAAAAAGAATTATGCTAATATACTCTATAGAGTAAAATTTTATCAAGATGGCAATATGTTTTATATCACTTTTGATAAAAATATAAAAATCCAACAGTTTAAAACAAAAGAAGGAGAACAGGCAATTGGATACAAAAAATGAAAAACATATTTTGGATGTGATACAAGAAGGCTTGGAAAAATGGGATATGCGGGATGACTTTTTCTCTCAAGGTAAAAGTTTAATTTATAATGATGAGAGCATATCGACAGAATATAGTATATTGGAAACTCCGCTTGGCGAAAAATTTCTTGTTGATTTAGATGAAAATCGCAAACTTGTTAGAATAAAACAAATTCAATAATGTCTAATCTGATAATCATTTCAGGCACAAACGGTGTTGGCAAAAGCACATTCGGCAACTATCTTAAAACGCATTATAATACATCTTTTATAAACACGGACGAGTTTTATAAAAATCTATTTGGAAGCTTACATAAATACAGCAACGAAGAGTTAAAAGCCGGTACAATTGGTATACGCCGTTTACAAAATAATTACTTTAACAAACAACAAAATTTTGCCGTAGAGAGAATTTTAAGCAACGAAAAGGAAGTTAATAACTTAATAGATAGAGCAAAATCGCATAATTTTAAAATCTCATTAGTATATATTGGAATTGACACTCTTGAACTATCAAAAAGACGAATAGAACAGAGATTTAAAGAGGGCGGACATAATGTTAAAGATGACATCATAAAAGAAAATTTTAATTTGGGCATTCAAAACTTTCAAAAAATATGTTCAAGAGTTGATTATATCGTGCTTTACGATAATAGTAAATACGGTAACGATAAATATAAAAAACTCTTAGATGCAAGAGATGGAAAAATTCATTTTCAAGCACAAGAGCAAGAGCTGCATGCATGGAGCAAACCTTTTATTGAGAGCATTAATACAAAAGTCATTGCTACAATATCAATAAATTCAAAATTGCAAGATTTTAAAACAAAAAATCAAAATACTATCAAACCATCAAGCATAGAAAGATAACATTAAACTTTCTTTTCCATTATCATAACATGCTTCGTTTGTTACATTATCGCTTCACTTCGTCCACTATGACAGGGTTTAGAAAAAAGTGTAAACGCTTTAGCTGTTGCACAACAAGGTATCACAAATCTGAAATTGCAATAATGAAATTATTTGATTATCTTGCAAAAGAAACCGACAAGAGTAAAACATTTTATTTTAAACAAGCTATTTTAAAGCAATTTGAAGATTTAAAAGACTACTTTTTAGCTAAAAAAGAACTTGACAAAATCAAACAGGGCATTGATACTCCAATACCATATAAAGAAATTGGAGAAGAGTTGCTTGCTTGACATAAGTCTTGGCTCAAAAACCCAAAAAGATTTTAAAAAACTAGATAAAACTACCAAAAAAAATAGATGAATTTCTTGTTGAGTTTGAAATTATTGAAAATCCAAGAAGCAGAGGAAAAGCTTTTGTCGGCAACTTGAATAACTTATGGCGTTATGAGATTGGCAACTATCACTTATATGTGAAATTTAAGATAATGATTTAATTATTTTAGTTTTGATAATAGGACATAGAAGCAATGCATATGATTTATGATGGACAAATAATAAGCGATAATTAAATTCTGAAGATTTACACAAATACATTTTATGATTTTAATTTTTTTTGAAAATATTACCTCTGAATACAAAAAAAATAAAACTTCACAATACTTCAAAACAACTTATATAAATGGCTTTTTGTAATAAAATATTATTTAATATAACTTATTATTATACAATCGCTGTGTTTTATTTGCCAAGCATCGGCAGAAATTGGCGCACATGCACATACCTATTATCAATTAACCTACTATTGCAAACGCACAAAAGCAATAAGTTATTTGCCTGCCATGAGGCAATCGCTCCGTGATATTATTTATGTTATTAATTGGTGCAGTTCAACAGACTGTTTTTATTTTAATCAAAATACACAAATGTATCGCTTTCAAAGTTTTATAAAATAATATATAATTATAATTTTTAAATAAATATGATAAAGAAGAGTTAGTATTCTATACTTTTGTTCTTGCTTCTAAAGCTTTTGAAAGGGAAAGCATATCCACATTTTCAAGCTGCACACCCGTAGGAACACCTTGTGCAATTTTTGTAAAACTCAAATTCAAATCTTGCAGTTTATCTTCTATAAAAAGTATCATCGCATCACTTGCTAAAGATGGAGTAAAGGCAAATATCACCTCTTTAACTTTAGCTTCATGTATAACTTTTTTAAGGTCTTCTGTTCTGTCATCTTTTAGAGAATCAAACACAAAATATCTTCCCAAAAAAAGTTTGTGTTCTTCAAGTATAAAAATATCCTTAGCGCTCTCTACTATGCAAAGCTGGCCGTTGTTTCTATTTTCATCAAGGCATATTTCGCATATTTCATGTTCGCTTACACCGCCACAGCACTCACAACGCCTGATGGTTTGCACAGCATCTTCTATCGCATGAGCAAGTTTCATCGCACCAAAAGTGTCTTTTAATACAAGATGATAAGCAAAACGCAAAGCAGATTTTTTTCCAACTGTGGGTAAAACACCGAAAGCTTCTATGAGTTGATTAAATTTTTGAAGTCTTCTCATATAAGATATTTATCCTGTAATTTAAGCTCTAACAAGAGCTATCAAAAAGCAGTGCTGTCCATTTTTATATTCATAGTCCAGCTTCAAATCATGTAGTTTTAAAATATTATCCACTATATATAGACCAAGCCCCAATCCGCCGCCTATTTTATCCCTTTTTGTAGATGATGCAAATGCTTGCCTGTACTCTTCTATCGGTTTTTCAAGTGGTTCACCTTTGTTGTAAAATGACAAAACATTTCTTTTTAGTACAACTTTGACGACATTGTCTTTGCCGTATTTTATGGCATTATCCATAAGATTTTTAAACGCCAAAGCCATCAATCCAAGATCAGCATTGATCAAAAAAGGCTTATTGCCCAAATCAAACTGGATTCTTTTTTCCACTTGTTCTGGCTCAAACATAAGAATAATTACAGCTTGGTCAAAAATATCCTTTAAATTATGATTACTTCTCTCTAAAATATAATTTTTAGTTATAACTTGTTCCATTCTTGTAAATTCATTTATCAATACTTCAAGTCTTTTAAACACCTTAATGAGCCTGTTTCTGCTAATCTCTTCTTCTACCATTTCAGCTATAATACGTCCTTTTCCTATCGGGGTTTTAAGCTCATGCATGATAGTTCTTAAAAAAAGTGTGCGAGAATTATGAAGATTTGCTATAGTTTTTGTGGCTTTGTTGAACTCATGAGACAACTCTCCTATTTCATCATTGCCGTCATAAACAAACTGCACACTTGTATCTCCGCCAGCCAATTTTCTGACTACTTTCCCAAACTCTCTTATGGGTTCTATACTTTTTATGATAGATATATAAAGCCAAACTAAAAGTGAAAATGTCAATATTAGTATAATAAAAAACAGATTATTTGCCAGAAATTTCTCTTGATTCTCAAATACGATAGTAGATTTTCCATCTTCTATGGATATATAGTGTTTATTGTCATAAATAATTGCCGAAAAATTTCCAAAAGCGCTATTTTGTTTTACTATTATATTGCCATATTGCAAAATTGAACTACTTAAAGTTTCATTTGCAACTTTTTTAAACTCAAAACTATTGAAGTAGTTTTCAATTCCTTCTTGTGGAGTATCGTTTTGATAAAGCAATAAAACATAGTTTATGCATCGCAGATGTCTTTCTTTTAATTTTTGCAGATTTGATTCGTTTTCATACCTATAAAACAGCACAAACAATATCAGCAAAAAAAGGAGACAAAAGGCAAACGTAATGCTTACCTTTGTTCCTAAAGAATAATTTTTCATCCTAAAAGTTTATAGCCGATTCCTCTTACGGAATGAATATATTTAGGTGTTTTAGAACTATCGCCTATTTTCGTTCTAATTCTGCCTATAATAACATCTAAGCTTTTACCGCCTTTATCTTTAATGGATCTGCAATTATAGACTAACTGCTCGCGAGAAAGCGAAAATCCATGCTGTTGGATAAGATATGAAAGTATCTCATATTCTGCAGGCGTAAGTGTAAGCGGTTTATCTTCAAGAAATATTTGATGTCTTTTGTCGTCAACTCTAAATTTAGAATCCTCAACAGGACTCTCTTCAACTTCGGAAGTAACCTTTTTATATCTTCTAATCAAGCTTACTATTCTAGCATACATCTCTTTTGGATCGTATGGTTTTGGTAGATAATCATCTGCCCCTATTTGAAGTCCTATAATTTTATCTGACAAATCGCTTCTAGCCGAAGATATGATAATCGGTATATCATATTTTGAGGCAACTTCACGACAAACATCAAGTCCGTCAATACCCGGAAGCGTTAAATCTAAAATTAACAAATCATAATTTTTGATTCCTGCGCTTAACCCGAGATACGGATCTTCATAGTTTGTAATTTTTATGTTATACCTTGCCAAATATTCACTAAGAACTTGTGCAAACTCTATGTCGTCTTCAATCATTAAAACATTAATCATTGAACACCTCCTGAAAAAGTGGGTAATGAAAAATTTTCATTTATAATTTTATCCATTTCCACTTAAATAAAAGATAAATTATCATTTATGTTTACTGTTTTTTTCTCATTCATTCTCTACTTTGTCTAATATTGCGGTCTCTGTTCCTTTTTGCTCATTTGTAGAAACATTACAAATTTTCTCAAAATAGCCCGTTATAATACCAACTAAAGTACTATTTATTCCTTTTTGTCACTTAAATATGCCCCTTTATTAAACGAGTTTTTGTTAAAATAGACTTTTATTTATAAAAACCACCTATTTTTTTACAATTCTTTTCCGTAAAAATATTATTTTTTTGCTTTTGACAAAAACTTGAATCAAACTTCTTAGAAATTTACTCTCATGACCTGCTACAAATATCCATCATAGACTTTTTATCATTTTTAAGCACGCCTTTATATTGGTCAAATCTTAGCAAACCATCTAATCAGTATTTTACCTGTTATAAACAGGCTTGGTATCAAGCTTGACAAGCATTTTTTCGTAGCATCCCACTAACCGCTTATAAGCAAACGCAAAATTCTATACCTATAAAGCTTACTAACAATTAAACTTTTTTTTGATAAAATTCATCTCTTGCAACTATAACTTTCATCAATTAAAGGATTATTATTGGATTTTGAATACTATGAAATTTTGGAGGTCAATAAAAATGCAGACAACGAAACGATCAAAAAGGCATATAGGAAGCTAGCTTTAAAATATCATCCCGATAGAAATCAAGGCGACAAAAAAGCTGAAGAAAAATTTAAACAGATTAACGAAGCTTATCAAGTGTTGAGTGATGCAAATAAACGCGAAATTTATGACAGATACGGCAAAAACGGACTTGATAGACAAGGCTTTAGTCATTTTTCCGAACAAAACTATGAAGACATCATGGGTGATCTTGGCTCTATATTTGAATCTGTTTTTGGAAGAAACTTTGGATTTGGCGGCGGTACACAAAGCAAAAGAGGAAGTGAAAGATACCAGCTTGATATAGAAACCGATATGCTTTTAGAGTTTAATGAGGCGATTTTCGGTTGTAAAAAAGAGGTGAATTTCACTTACAAATCACCTTGCAAAGAGTGTAGCGGCACCGGAAGCGAAGATAAAAAACTCGGCGAATGCCCAGAGTGCAAAGGGAAAGGACAAGTATTTTATCGCCAAGGTTTTATGACGTTTTCACAAACTTGCCAAAGATGCAAAGGAAGCGGGCAAATCATAAAAAATCCTTGCAAAAAATGCAAGGGCAAAGCTTATGAAGAGTTAAAAGAAAATGTGATTGTGGATATTCCTGAAGGTATAGACAATAACAACAGAATAAGAGTTGCAAAAAAAGGAAATATTGCCTCGGATAACTCAAGGGGTGATTTGTATATATTTGTAAGAGTTAAAGAAGATGACCTTTTTATAAGAGACGGACAAAATATATATATAGAAGTACCTATATTTTTTACTCAAGCCATTCTTGGAGAGACAATAACAATTCCTGCGATAAGAGGCACAAAGGAGTTAAAACTTTCGCAAAGCACACAAGATAAGCAGCAGTTTGTATTTAAAAATGAAGGCGTTAAAGACTTAAGAACAAAGCAGCTTGGAAGCTTTATCGCGCAGGTATCCATCAAATATCCTAAATCTCTAAATGACGAACAAAAAGAGATGCTCAAAAAATTGCAAGAATCTTTTGGAATAAAAAGTTCCGTGCATGATGAAAGCGTATTTGACAAAATCAAAAATTGGTTTAAAAGTTAATTTTATACAGAACCTTTTTGATAAAAATACTTAAAAAGGTTCTGATTTTTACAATATTTTTACATTTAAAAATATCTTTTACGCAAATTTTTATTATATATATTAAAACATTGCCTATTGAGTTTTATCAATTATATTATTTTTCAAAAACAAAATATTTGTTCAAGCGTGCAAGCATATTGCAAATTTTTACTTATTTTGGCAGTAGTATAACTTAACAACCTCGTTATTTGTTTTATTAATTTAGATAACAAATAGCGCAAAGAGCGCAAATAAAATTTATATTTAAAATAAAAATCAACAAAAAACCTAAAACATTTATATGCAAAACTAAGAATATAACATAATAAAATAGAGCTTTTGAATATGAAAAAAGTTATAGAAAAAACTAAAGCAATAAAAATTTTATAAAAATATAAAAAAATACTTACAATGCAAAATATTAAAAACCAAAAAGTTAAAAATAAAAAATTAAATCTATTTTATAATTTTTACATGAAAAAATATATTAATATATTTTTTATATTATAGCTCATTCAAAAATCAGCAAATTATTTAAAAAATTAACTTACAAAAATAATAAATAATAATTTTGATAAAATTTTAGTAATCATACATGTAAAAAATCATATTAAATTGCTTAATGTATGTAAAATAACATTTAAAATACAACTTTTTGTCTTTTATAATAAATTTTATTGGATTTAAATTTTAGTAAAAATAAAAACACAAAGCTAATAAATTTAGTCCTTATATTATTTATAGCTTTTGTATTTTTAAGTTTTGTATAAAAATTTTTATAAATAAATTTTACTTTCATTTGTATTATTCGAAACAACAATAAAATATCAAGAATTACTTCAAAAACCCTACCGCGTTGCCTTCCCCAAACGCCCCTTTATTCTCCCTTTCTATAGCCTCTTTAAAATCCTCCAAAGTAAAAATAGGCTCTTTTTTCAAAGCCACTTTCAAAGCGGTATTTTTCAAAACTATTTGTATCTGCCCGCCGCTCAAAGGATAGAACGCTAAAGTTTTTATATCAAAATCCTCTTCATACACAGCGCTTTCAGGCAGAGCCTGCTGCCAAAGTTTTATGCGCTGTTTGAAATTTGGTTTTTCAAACTCTATCTTATAGTCAAATCTTCTTGAAAACGCAGGGTCAATATTTTCAAGCATATTTGTAGTTGCGAC
>JAIROK010000025.1 GCA_031257555.1 Campylobacteraceae bacterium
CGCCGAACTAATAGAAAAAAACAGTGAGAAAAACGAAGTTGTTAAGGCAAAAATAGAGCTGGAGACACATAATGAAAGCGATGCTATTGCTATTTTGCGCCGTTATCTTTAGCGGCTGCTCAAGTACCGTTTATATACCAAAGCCTTGCGAGGTTGAATTGCCCGCACGGCTTTATGACGGTGAAAAATGCGGCTGGATTAAGGACGATAAAGCTTTTGCCTTATGCGTAGTTAATAAGGACAAAGACAAAGATACGGATTATGACAATCTAAAAATAGCATTTGAAAAATGCAAAGGAGATGAAGAATGAGTGCCTTTATTACATCTTTATTGATTTTAGTTTTTATGTTTTTTGTAACGCTGTATGCGTATTTAAAGGCTAAATAATGACTGAAAGCGAGCATATAAAAATTGTAGTTTTGGAAAAAAGGTAAAAGAACTTCAAAAAAGGATTAAAGAACTTGAAGCGGAGCTTGCAATAGCTAAAGGCATTGATAAAAAAGATTACGTTAAAGGACTGATAGAATGAATTATAGCGATTTGATTATGGAGATAAAAAAAGACGAGGGATTTAGGGCTAAACCCTATATGTGTCCTTTAGGTTTTGCAACTATAGGTTACGGGACAAAACTTCCCTTAAACAAAGACGAATTAGCCTCTGTAAAAAATTCGCAAAACATAACTAAAGAAGAGGCGGCTACTCTTTTATATTTAAGGCTTGCGGAAATGATGAGAACTCTTAGAGAAAGTAAAGGTAAAATATTAATCCAAATGAGTGAAAACAGACGCGAAGTAATATTTAATATGACTTATCAGTTAGGAGTAAAAGGCATTTTAAACTTCAAAAAGATGTGGGCGGCTTTGGAAGCGGGCAATTTCGCGCAGGCGGCAGACGAAATGAAAGACAGCAAGTGGTATCATCAAACGCCAAAACGGGCGCAAAAGTTGATTAACCGAATGATTGAGGGTTAATTATATTTTTCTGCTTTTTATTTCATAATCAATTGTCAATTTTTAAAATAAATGTTAAAATACTTGCTTTATTTGTCATTTAAGGATAAGTATTTGAGCGATAGAAAACAAAAGTTAAGTGTGCCGCAACAAATAAGCAATTTGAAAGCGAAAGGCGTTGAATTCAACTACATAAACGAGCGAAAGGCGATCAAGTTTTTAGAGCAAAATACTTATTTTTTTAAATTGCGCTCTTATCGTGTCAATTATGACAAAGATGATGAAGGTCGTTATATAGATTTGGATTTTGCTTATCTTGTGGATTTGTCAGTGATAGATATGCATCTTAGACGTTTTACGCTAAGATTGACATTAGATATTGAGCATATGCTAAAAACAAAATTGTTATCCGATTTTAACGCTTCCCCAAGCGATGGATATGATATTATGCAAAGTTTTTTTAAAACTACGGATGGTATAAAAGTAAAAGAGTATATTGATGGGCAAATTGCAAGTGTGCAAAAACACGGAAAGCATTCGCCAAACTCCTATATTTTAGATAGATATTCGGAAGATTTGGCAATATGGAACTTTATAGAGATTATACAATTTGGACATCTCATAAAATTTTGTAATTATTTTTACTCAAAATATTCAAATACGCTCTATGCAAAAATTAAACATTCTTTATTTAATGTCAATTTTTTACGTAATGCAAGCGCACATAATAATTGTATTTTACTACTCAAAGATAAAAGCGCAAAAGCACAAGAAGATATGTATCAGTTTTTACTGCAAAATGTCAATTTGGATAGATATAATATAAAAGGATTTTTAAAAAACCATACTATAAATGACTTTATAGCCTCTCTTGTAATATTTGATAATATATGTTCAAGCACAAAAATTAAGCTATATTTTTTTAGTGATTTGAAGAATTTTTTTACAGATAGAATGCTAAAGCACAAGGAATATTATGTCAAAAATAAACTGCTAACAGATTCGTATAAATTTGTTTTTGCTATTGTCAATTTTTTTAGCGAAAAGTATAAGACGGTTTATTAATTTAACTTTAAAAAAAATGTGGTATAATTCCGTCGTGTTCGGGTATTGAGAGCAAGTCTTGACTTACCCTGTCCCCCGAGCGTAATCGCTCGGGGATGTCTTTTTTATGTCATTCTTGCAATACTTGTAATTTTTAAAAAGCTTTCACCTTATCCAAATAATCGCTCCACCATTGCATAAGCTTAGTCCTTTCTGCAAGGTATTTGGCGTGGTTATAAGCCGCTTTGACACCGTTGCGCTCACTATGTGCAAGTTGGCGTTCTATTGCGTCCGAATGGATACCGTGAACTGAAATATTTTCATGTAAAATAGTTGAAGCTATGCCTCTGAAACTATGCGCCACTATCTCATCACGGGTATAATCCATACGTCTTAACGCCTGTAATAACGTATTTTCGCTGATTGGGCGTATGTGAGTGTTTGGAGAAGGAAAAACATACTTGCCATTGCCCGTTATTGTTTGAATACTTTTAAAAATTTCTATCGCCTGACTTGACAACGGCACAATATGAGGAAGTTTCATCTTCATTTTTTCGGCGGGTATGCGCCAAATTTTTTTGTCAAGGTCAATCTCCGACCACTCGGCAAATCTTATATTGTAAGGTCTTAAAAATACGTGTGGCGCAAGTTTAAGCGCGTGTTTTGTTACCGCGCTTCCATTATAATTATCAATTGCTCTAAGCAATTTGCCGAGTTCTTTATCAGTTGTTATAACGGGATAGTTTGTTTTGATATGCTTTTTAAAAATCGTGCTTCTGTCAATATTTAACATAGGATTTTGGTCTACATATCCGCAGGAGAGGGCAAATTTAAACACTCTATTTATAGTTCCAAGCGTTTTTTTAAGAGTTTCCAAGTATCCCAAAGCCTCAATTTTTTTGCCAAGAGTGATAATCTCCTCTTTTGTTATTTTATTTATCGGAGTGTTGCCAAATGCCTTAAAGGCATAGTTATTGAGGTAGCTCATAATTGTCTCTTGATAACTTTCGGCATATCTATTTTTGTTGACTTCATACCATTCAATTGCAATATCGTAAAAAGTTTTTGATGAATTATCTTTTTTTTGGGGATTAATACCGTCCAATAACATCGCTCTTATTCTTTGTCTCTCGTTGCGTGCGCGTAAAAGCGAAGTTTCGGGATAAACGCCTAAAGACATAAGTGCGTCCTTGCCGTCTATTTTGTATTTTAACCTCCACCATTTATAACCCTTTGGCGTAATGGCGATATATAGACCTCCGCCGTCAAAGAGTTTATACTCTCTATCTTTTGGTTTAGCGTTTTTTATTTGCGCATCCGTAAGAGGTTTTACCACGCGTGCCATATGTTTATCCTTTTAGGAATAACTGCTTATATATAATAACAAGTTATTCTTATAGCTATTCTTAAAAATTTAAAACAAGTGAAAATAAGTATAGACAAATAGAAACAAAAAAAGTAAGAAAAACCCGATTTTTAGGGTGTTTTGTAGACAACTATAAACAAGTGAAAATATTTCTCTGGTGGAAGTGAGGGGAATTGAACCCCTGTCCAAAAACAGACCCTGCTTAACCTCTACATGCTTAGAAGGATTGATTTTAATCTTTGCTCTTGTTTCACTCAATCCGCGAAAACTACACAAAAACGCAGGCTTAATTTCAACCTGACGTCAGCCGCGCGTCAAATCAAGCTATCTGTTTTTTGAGCCTTGCGAAATCCGTTTAGATAGCATCCACGGTGCAAAGCCTCCCTTTAAGGATAAAACTTACGCTACTCTTGCGTAAGCGGGAGCGAAATTTTTATTATTTGCGTCTAAATTTAATGAACTTTTTGCGCTCTGTTCAAAGCGGCATGCAATCAAGCCAAACCTGCTCCTGTCGAAGCCAAGTCACTCCCAAAAACCCGTTTTACTCATTGATTATCTCTTTGATGTTGCGGGCAAGGAGTGAGATTTTATCTATTTTTTGCGTTTTAGTCAAGCTTTCATCTAAAAGTATCTTTATAAACGCGCTTCCGACGATTACTCCATCAACGCCCTTAGCCTTTTCTTTCGCGCTCTTTTCGTTTACGCCAAAACCTACAAAAAGCGGCGTATTCGTATATTCTTTGATATTTTTTATGACTTGGCTCAAATCCTCTTTTGCCCCGCTTCCCGTTATCCCCGCATAAGCTACAAGATAGATGAAACCCAAAGAATTTTTGACGATTTTTGCTATTCTCTCTTTTGGATGCGTGGGGGCTATAAAATCAACAAGGTTCAGTCCCATTCCCTCCAAAAGATGTTTATACGGCGCCGCTTCTTCAAAAGGCAAATCCGGAATGATAAATCCGCCTACCCCGCACTCTCTTGCTTTTGCGGCAAAATAGTCAACTCCTTTATGGTAAAAAGGATTGAAGTATCCCATCCAGTATGTGGAGATTTTTGGCGTAACCTCTTTTGAAATTTCAAAGATTTGCTCTATCTTAAAACCGTTTTGCAAAGCTTTCAGGTTTGCCTCTTCTATCACCGCTCCATCGGCTGCGGGGTCAGAAAATGGAATTCCAAGCTCTATTATGTCCGCTCCCGCATGCTTTAGAGCTAAAATCATATCAATGCTGAAATTTACATCAGGATATCCTGCGGTTATATAAGCGACTAACTGTTTCAATTTGCCTCCGTTTTGGTGCGTATAATCTTAAGATTTTGACTTTTTTGCTGTTTTTTATGTATATAATTGTAACATTTAAAATCTAAAATTGTCATGACAAAGGATAATCAATGATAAAAACGATAACTTCCATAAAAAATGCCAAAAACAGCGAAAAACTTGTTATGATAACCGCTTATGACGCGCTTTTTGCACACCTTTTTGATGAAAAAGTAGATATGATATTGGTAGGAGATAGTTTAAACAATAGTTTTAACGGGCAAAAGGATACTTTGAGCGCGGATTTAGAGGCGATGATATATCACACGAAAGCCGTTTTAAGAGGGGCTAAAAATACATTTGTGGTTACCGACATGCCGTTTGCTTCATATATAGATGAAAAAACCGCTTTGAAAAATGCTTCCAAAATTTATCAGCGAACAGATGTGCATGCACTCAAGATAGAAGGCGGCAAAGAGCGCGCACATATAGTAAAAGCTTTGAGCGATAACTCTATAGCAGTCATGGGACACATAGGGCTTATGCCCCAATTTGCAAGAAGCGACGGCGGTTTTAAGGTAAAAGGCAAAGATGAAGCAAGCACGCAAAAACTTATAGACGATGCCAAAGCGATAGAGGACGCGGGCGCATTTTGCATAGTTATAGAAGGTGTAAAAGAGGAAGCGGGACGCGCTATAACGGAGGCTGTAAAGATACCGACCATAGGCATAGGAGCAGGCAGATACACAGATGGGCAAGTGCTTGTCTGGAGCGATATGCTGGGATTTTTTGAAGAGTTTAAGCCAAAATTTGTTAAACGCTATTTATACGGCGCCGATTTGGTGAAAAAAGCCGTTGAACAGTACGCAAACGACGTGAAAAACGGAAGATTTCCCGATAATGAATTTATCTATTAAGTGAAAATATGGAAAGAGTTGTTGAGATAGAGAAGATAAAATTTGACAATGAGTATGAAAACTCTTTGCGTCCGAAATCATGGAACGACTATATCGGACAGGATAAAATCAAAAAAAATCTTCAAGTATTTATAGAAGCGTCCAAAAGAAGAAACGAGAGTTTAGACCATGTGCTTTTTTTCGGACCTCCCGGACTTGGCAAAACCACGTTAGCGCATTTGATAGCTTCGGAGATGGGCGCAAATATCAAAATAACAGCCGCTCCCATGATAGAAAAAAGCGGCGATTTGGCGGCGATTTTGACAAATCTGCAAGAAGGAGACGTGCTATTTATTGATGAGATTCACAGACTCTCGTCTGCCATTGAAGAGATTTTGTATCCTGCTATGGAGGATTTCAGACTTGATATCATCATAGGAAGCGGACCTGCCGCGCAGACGATAAAAATAGACTTGCCGCGCTTTACCTTAATAGGCGCTACAACAAGAGCGGGAATGATAAGTTCGCCTTTGAGAGATAGATTTGGCATGCATTTCAGGCTTCAGTTTTATTCGCAAAACGAACTTAGCAGGATAATCCAAAAAGCCTCTTTCAAGCTTAATTTTGCATGCAAAGAGGACGCCGCGCAAGAGATGGCAAAAAGATGCAGAGGCACGCCGAGAATCGCTTTGAGACTTTTAAAACGCATACGCGATTTTGCGCAGATACAAAATGAGGATTTCATTTGTAAAGAACGCGCCGAATACGGGCTTGACGAGCTTGGCGTAGATGAGCGCGGATTTGATGAGATGGATATAAAATTTTTACGGATTTTGATTGAAGCGAAAGGTCGCCCTATAGGCTTAAGCACTATAGCGGCAAATTTGAGCGAAGATGAAGGAACGGTAGAAGACGTTATAGAGCCTTATTTGATAGCCACAGGATATATTGAAAGAACGGCGCGCGGACGCATAGCTACTCCAAAATCTTACGAACTTTTCAAGCTATCGCCCATAAATACGGGGCTTTTTAAGGATATAAATGAACGCTAACAGCAACCGTTTTTTTATTCTGGCTGTTTTTCTTTTAACGCTTTACGGAATGTTCAAGCTGTACTCTCCGTTTTTGCTTGACATTACCATAGCTTCGCTTTTGGCTGTAGCTATGAGCAGTATAAATATTTTTATTCATAGATTTGTGAAATTTCCGTTTTTGTCCGCACTTTTGACAACCCTAACGCTACTTTTACTGTTTTTTGCGCCGATAGGTTATGCGGCTACTACGCTTACAAATTCGCTTATACATATAGATTACGCTTTCATAGAAAGAGCCGTAACTTTTCTATCAAGCATAAAACTTCCGCTGCCCCAATCGTTAAGTTTTTTAGAACTTGACGGATATTTTGCAAATTTAGACAAAGCGGCGATAGCAGCCAAAGTGGTATCATACACAACGGTTATCGGCAAAATGAGCGCAGGTTTTTTAAAAGATATGATTTTAATCGTCATATTCTTCTTCTTTGCGACATATTACGGCAAGAGCTTAAGCGTATATTTTCAAAGCATAATGCCGATAAGCCAAAAAGAGGCAAACGCTATATTTTCCGAAGTGGCAAATGTCATGAGCGTAGTGTTTTACTCTATCATTTTAACCGCCATTTTGGAAGGAGTTTTATTTGCCCTAATAGGCGCAGTTTACGGATACAACGCACTGATGCTTGGTATATTGTACGGCTTTGCCTCTTTGATACCGGTAATCGGCGGCGCGCTTGTGTGGCTTCCTTTGTCTTTGATAGAGTTTGCAAACGGCAACACAACTTCGTCGATAGTCATAGCTTTGTACTCTTTTTTAGGCATAGGAGCGGTGGATAATTTCGTAAAACCTCTCATTATCAAATATGTAAATGAGATGCTTTTAAAGACGCCTGTTTACTTTAACACGCTTTTGATATTTTTCTCCATCATAGCGGGACTCACATCGTTTGGCTTTTGGGGTATGATACTTGGACCTGCCATCACTACGTTTTTCATATCGCTTTTGAAACTGTTTCGCGCTATCAAAGAAAAAAACTTGCAAAACAGCCCATAATGAATCAAGAGATAATAACATTTATAAAAGAGCATCACGTCTTAAATGTAAGCTCTTATGAAGATGGGAAAACTTGGTCTGCCAGCTGTTTTTATGCTTTTTTGGAAAAAGAAACTACATTTGTTTTTGCTTCCGATAAAAAAACGCGCCACATGCAAAATATCGCTAAAAATCCCTTTATCAGCGGCACAATAACGCTTGAGACAAAAGAGGTTGGATTGATACGAGGAGTGCAGTTTGAAGGAAAAGTCAAAAAAGCCTCTTTGAAAGCCAAAAAAGCTTATCTGCTTTCGTATCCTTTTGCAGCCGCGCTTATGCCCTCTTTGTGGGAGATAGAGATAATCTACGCCAAACTAACCGACAACCGCTTGGGATTTGGAAAAAAATTAGAATGGAAAAAATATCCGTAAAACTAATTTCCTATATATCTTTTTACAGGATGTCCGCTTTTGTATCTGACAAATCTGAACGCATGGTATAGATTTTCCGCTGTAGCCGGTTTTGGGAACAACTCTTTGGCATACTCTTGTTTTACAAAAAATGCGTTAGTTCCCGTAAAACTCGTTGCGACCAATTGATAACCCAATTTTGCTCCAAGCAATTCAAAAGCCTTCAATGACGCTCCTTGGCTGTCGTCGCCTTTCCAAATATGACTTGCGTTATACTCCATTATCCATTCAAAATCCGGAGGAAATTTAGCGTTATACTCTATAACCACAACTCTTGGAGACACGCAGGATATCGCCTGCCATACCCAATAATCATTGCCGTCAATATCTATACTGAGCAAATCTATTGATCCGGATATATTAAGCTTGTTTTTTAATATCAAGTCGTTAATATTATCTTTGTTGATAAATGCGTTGACGGCTTCAAGCCTATTTTCCGATATAGGCTTATGAAAAATGGAAAGTATCTGTTTATAGCTTTTGCCCTCTATCCATAAACCTTTCCAGCCTTTATGAAGTAAAAATGCGTATTGTTTTCCAAACCGTTTTCTACGCCAAACTCTACAAATACTCTATTTGCAGTCCCTATTCTGTGAAAAATTTCAGATATTATCCCATCTTCATCATTTTGAGAATATACCTTGTAGCCAAAACGTTCCAAATATATCGGGTCGTCAAACCGCCGTTTGTTTTCATAGTTTTCAATATTTCTATGAATTACATTCCTGAAATCATTGTTTAAATATACACCTTCCCCTCCCCCCACAAAAAGCTCCTAACTCTTTTTAAAAAAGTTTTCATTTCATTCCTTTTAAATTAGTTTCAATATATTGTTATTAAGTAATATTACGAAATAAAATCCAACTTGATATCTTCCAATGCGCCGTTATTTGGAAAGTCAATACCCTCAATCGGATAAGAGCGCGAGGATAAAACGGCATTTTCAACCAGCGCTTTATTGATAAATGTGATTTCTAACAGCTCGGGCAGATTTGAACTGTGTATTAATCCCCCGCAATTATTAGCGTGTACATGCGCTATATAAAAATGTTTTGAGAGCATTTTAATGATATCCTCAAATCTCTTTTGCGCTATATATAACTCATGAAACTCTACCGCCAAACCGTTTATTTTCTCAACAAACGGCTCAATATCAGGCAGCGTAAAATACTCCCACTTTTCAATATCCATTTTTATAAAAACCGATAAATTGGGGGGGGTAAAAGCCGCTATCTCTTTAAAAATCGCATCAAAAGAGATATATGTTTCATTGTCTATATGCCCCAAAAATTTATGTATAAAAAAACGATTCAAAGAGGGCTTGAAAAATTTTTTAAAATTAAATACGGCATATAAGTAATCATGTGACGCTCTTAACCAATTTTTTGCTTTCACGGTATGTCCAAGCAATAAATGAACGGGCGCTTTAAGCAAAGATTCTATAACTTTCATTGTAAATAAAGGCAAAGATACGGATTTGTCAAAAGCGTACAATTTCGCATCTTTTCTTTTTAAAAAGTCAGCCTCAAACGACCAATCGTTAAAAATGCCAAAACTGAGTAAAATCTCCGTTTTGTCTATCTGTCTTGCCGAAATTGCATATCCGCCGTCCCCGTTTCTTCCCAAGTGCGTCAAATCGTCCAAATGGATAGGACGATATTTTTTCAAATCATATGTTTTGTTCACTGCTTTCCTCTGATAAATTTAATTCCATTTCACTGTTTTTTGCCGTTATTATCCCTTTTTTGAGGATTTTCGCGGCGATTTTACGAGCTTGTTTTAACGAGTGCAATTTATATGTGCCGCATTGGTAGACATTGAGTTCGGGAATATCTTTTTTATTTTTTATTTTTAATATATCATCCATGGATTCCTGCCACGCTTTGGCTACTTTTGACTCTTTGGGATTTCCGATAAGGCTCATGTAAAATCCCGTTCTGCAGCCCAT
>JAIROK010000128.1 GCA_031257555.1 Campylobacteraceae bacterium
TGCGAAGATACAAGAGTTGCAAAAAGACTGATAAATCTGCTTAAAGAACGTTCCAATTTTTCTAAACATGTAGAGCAAAAGTTCATATCGCTTCACTCTCACAATGAGCGCGAAGTTATTGAAAAATTAAACATAGACACTTTTTTGGCTTCGGATACCGCATATATAAGCGATGCAGGAATGCCCTGTATCAGCGACCCCGGCGCATTACTAATACAATTTGCACAAAAAAACAACATTCCTTACGAAGTTTTACCCGGATCAAACGCGCTTTTGTTAGCTTTGGCTGCAAGCGGATTTGAGGGGGCAAAATTTTATTTTCACGGATTTTTACCGCATAAAAAAGAGGCGCGCATAGAGGAGCTGCGAAAGATTTTATCGCTTGAATGTAGCAGCGTACTTTACGAATCAACCCATAGAATTTTACAGTTTTGTTTAGAACTTGCCTCGCTTGCACCGCAAAAAGTTATCTTTTTGATAAAAGAAGCTACAAAAATGCATGAAACTCATTACAAAGGCACGGCTTTGGAGTTGGCTGAAAAATTAAAAACGGCAAACTTAAACGGCGAGTGGGCGGTTGTGATAAAAGGCGATGAGGGAAAAAAAGGCGAATATCTAAATGAAGAGGATATTTTACCGCTTGCGTTGCCGCCAAAGCAAAAAGCCAAACTTTTGGCAAAAATAACTGGTAAAAGCGTTAAAGAGTGGTACGATATATTGAGTAAAGACGGCAAAGAATTGCGAGAGTGATTTAAGCTTTGCCGCAAATAATATTATAATGCTTACTAAAATATTCAAAGGATAATCCACTAATACTATTTTAAGCATTTTGCTTGTAATAGCCGTTACCATTATTGTTTGAGTTACGCTTAATTATTTTCACAATAAAAAAGCGGTCTACAGTTCGTCTATTGCCTCTATATCCGCTTCAGTGGTTTTAAGTACTGAAAAAAACGCTGTTTTCTTCCAGCTTTAAAAAATTGTATTTTTCTAATTTCTGTACAGTCTTAATAAGGGCAAATGAAAAGCGCTATTCTCATTTACCCAAAAACATTTCGGCAAAGCGGCTGTGTCTCACTTATGCTCTATCTTCACACCATTCCAGTTAATAATGCCTCCCAATCTGTCAAGATTTAATTTATACAAGTCGTTATATCCTGCTCCATACAAACTTCCGTTTTGCGTTTTATAAAATATATGCTCTTTGCCTCTGCCTATTTCAATGACTTATATGTTTAAACGCGCTTCCTCCTATTTGTCCCCATTTATAGATAATGCCATCATCGCTCAAAGCTATAGAGCCTGCGTATCTTGCGGATAACCGTTTTACATTATGCAAAATAGCAGCAGATTTTTTCTGCCACTAAATTTGTCATTGCAAGCAAAATTATACCCCTGAGATTTTACTTGCAATGCTGTACTATTTTTCTGTCTCCTTGTTGAGCCAAAGTTCATGAATATCACTATTTTTGTCAATTACTATCTCCACTGCGTCGGTAGAGTTTTGAGGAAGCTCTTGATAAGATACGTTGTTTACTGTAATGCTCTCGACTATAGCATAGTTTTGAGACCTTGTATCATTGGCGTTATAAGCTAAAAATGTCAATATACTTTTATCTCCTATGGTAGTTTTATTGTGTCCCGGATTTACCGTGACATTGACGTCTACGTATCCATCCTTGTCTATAGCGGCAGCATGGGGCTCAATATCTGCTGCGTACCCTTTGCTGTCTATCGCCATAAAGTTAAAAGTTTCGTATTCTGCGTGATTTGTAACGTGAAATGTATAAGTAGTATTGGTATCCAATGGTATATCTTGGGACGGCGGAGTTATAATGCTTATCGTCTGCGGGGTTATTTTTTGCGGCAGCGCCCTTTGAAACTCTATGCCGTTTTCATCTTTGCCTACAGCGTAAACAACGAAGTCTTCATGTGGAACGATAAAATCCTCTTTCAAAAAGATGGTTTTTGTTTCAAAATGGTTGTCTGTTGTATTAAATGTCAAAGTTTCAAGCAGATCGCCGCTTCTTGATTTTAATTCAAATCTTACGTCAGATGTTATGTCGGACACAGCGGCTTCAACGGCAAAAACAGTTCCCGCAACAGGAAAACTGTCTGTTTCAAACAAACTTCCATACTCCGTGCTGTATTCCGTAAATTTGAAGTTGTCAAAGGAGAGCGGGCTGTTTCCTGCTATGTTGATTGCAAATGTGCTATCGCCTTTTATACCGACTCTCCACGTTCCGATGTCCGGATTGTTTACATCATAAACTATGACGGATGATAGCAGTGTGTGCCGTACGTTTGATTCGTTTATTTTGATAATGCTGCCGTCCGGACGAATGATGGAAGCTACGGCATTTCCGTCTGTTATGCTGATAGAGATTGATATTTTGTCCGTTTTTGAATCAACTTTGAATTCATATGATTTAACATCTCCCGACGTTGATTTATCCTCAATGCTTGCAAGCTTTACATAATAGTTGTTTATCAGTATATCCGACAACTTGACCAATTTTCCCGCCTCCGATTTGTTGATAATAAATACTTGCCCGCCTGTTATATCGGATATCTCAAAATAACTCGAATCATTAATAGTATTATTATTTTGCTTTGCCTATGAGTTTGGTTCAAATTTTTTATCAATATACATATTTTATACCATTGCATATACTGTTTTTATACAATTTCAAAGTTTGATTTTATTTTTGCATAAAAATCACAGATAATACATTTGAAACTTTTGTGAAATCATTTCCACTATATTTCATCGTAATAAACCAAGCCATTTTTTCAATAAGCAAGCTTAGTATTATCTGTTTCATATGTAAAGATATTTATGCACTATAAAAGTATTTTTATCTTTTATGGTCAAATTTTTGACATAATACCGCTGCGCATAAACACCCCCCCCCCCTTAAGATAAGCAAATACAACCTAAATACCTTGCTGTTCGCCTAAAATAGCGCTTTGAGACTTGGCGTTTTTTGAAAAATATACAAAAGATACTTGCAAGAGTTGTTTTTAAGAGATTTTAAGATAAAATCACACTCATGTTAATTTATGGAAAACAACTTTTTTTATATTTATTGGAGCATTATCCTAAGCGAATACAACATGTATATTTGGCTAAAGAGTGCGACAAAAAGCTATTTGTAAAAATAGCAAAATTAGACGTTAAGATAGAACGATTAGATGAAAAAAAAGCACAAGCTCTTGCTAAGGGCGGAAATCATCAAGGCTTTTTAGCCGAAATCTCGCCTATCGAATTAACACCGCTTTCATCATTAAAAAATGCAAATTTCTTAGTGATGCTTTTTGGTGTTACGGATATGGGAAATATAGGTGCGATTATCAGAAGCGCATATGCTTTTGGAGTTGAGGGGATAATAGTTGCAAATTTAAAAGATTTAAAGCTTGAACAGATTTTGCGCACATCAAGCGCAGCTGCACTTGAGATGCCGATAGTCCTTGCCCCAAATGCGTATGATGTATTAAACGAGCTAAGAGTAGAAAAGTTTAACATATATGCTGCTGATATGAGCGGTGAAAGCGTAATTGACGCACAATTAAACGGAAAAAAACTTTTAATTTTAGGTAGTGAAGGGTATGGTATCCCAAATCGTCTGCTTGAAAAATGTGACAAAAAAATTTGTATAAAAACAGCAAGAGAGTTTGACTCTTTAAATGTTAGTGCCGCCGCCGCGGTTTTATTTGACAGGATATGTAATGGCAAAGATAAAGAATAACGGTAAAGATGGTATTGAAAAACTTGAAGATATAGGTCTTAGGGAAGTTTCAAGGAAAACATATATAGAGCTTAACTACCTTAAGCTTATGGTAAACAAGGAGTTTTCAAGCCTGCAACGTGTAAAGACGCTTGGATTTGTTAAAATCATTCAGCGGGAATATGACATTAATATGGATGATTGGGTTAAAGAATTTGAAGAGTATTTTCAACAAGACAATCATGAAAAACCCAAAGAGCAAAATAGCGATACCATTCTTGAGCCACGCAAAAACACAAAACGAAGCAAAAGCATATATACCGTTTTTGCTGTTTTATTTTTGATACTTTTTATGATATTTGCTTACAGTTTTACAAGAGGACGCACAGGACACATAGAGAGTATTCCGATAATTTCCAACATTACTATCGAAAATGATACGGTTGAAGATGCATTAGACGATATCGATGTGAGACAGCTTGATGATATAACAATCAATGAAGACAGCATCATTAATATGACAGATGAAGACAGTACCAACGAAACCGATGATATTAATCAGCAAACCATTAAAAACCTCAAAGCAAAAATATCTCCGAATACAACCGTATGGATTGGAGTGATAGAGTTGGCAACTTCAAAAAAACATTCATATTTACAAGAGCACGATATGGATATCGACCTCAATAAAGAACAGTTGATTATAACGGGGCATGGAGACTTTACGCTAAAAGCAGAAAATATTTCTGACAGGACGTTTGATCCGCGAAAGAAAACATTCTTTTATGTTTCTGATGGCAAAATAAATGAGGTAAAAGAAAATGAATTTTTATTGTTAAACGGCGGTAAAAGTTGGTAAGAGTTATAGCTTTAATATTAATTATGTGCACAGGGATGTATGCTCAAAATGTCAATGAAAAAGCAAGCGAGTTTATAAGCCAAAGCAAAATTAATACATCAAAAAATCTAATCTCTTTTTTGTTTGCAAATACAAATAAATATTATAATGAAAACGGCAAGATAGATACTATATCGGTTTTAAAAACTTTAAAAGACAATGGACTTTTAGAACTGTCTTTCAAAGAGCCTCAAGATTTGGAATTAGTGTTTATTACTAAGCAAAATCCGCTTATTTTTATGAAAGTTGTGAGTGAATCTTTAAATTCTATAGGCTATAACTTTTTTTTAACTAAAAAAATTTCAAAATCCATCGATGAGTTTGTCTGGCATATATCTTTGTCTGCACACAATGTGCCAAATCCACTCCTGCTAAACAATAAATTAAAATTGCATGGGTGTGATATTTTGGATATTTCAAAAGATAAAGATATTTGGATATATACCGTAGATTCCCAAAATGCAAAACTTGATACGATAAAGGTAGCCTTTAATAAAAGAACTGATTTGAAAAAACCTTTTGCTCCATATTTTTTGGAGTTAAATAATAATGCAAAAACCATTACATTAGAAGCAAATCCATCTGATTATTGGTATCCTAAAATAAATTTTTATAGCGAAAATCTATATTTGCTTCACACAATCGAATTAGATAAAAGAGAAACAGCAGTAAAAATAAAAATTCCGCAAAACTCTGCTTATATAAAAATCGACGATAGATTCACTTTGGAAAATATAAAAAGAGGGCTTAGCGTTACATTTGAGTAACAAGAAGACCAAGGAGTAAAAAATAAATGTTTGACGAAATAAGATTTAATACTATAGAAAGACTGCCCAATTATGTATTTGCGGTCATTAACGAATTAAAATTAAAAGCGCGCAGAGCGGGCGATGATATTATAGATTTTTCC
>JAIROK010000130.1 GCA_031257555.1 Campylobacteraceae bacterium
AGACTAAAAAAACAGAGTGGATCATTTGCATAGAGTTATTTAACAAAAAAGCCCATGATGGAACAATTTTAAAAAAACAACTCTTGTAAATCCCAATATCCTTGTTCTTGGCAATAGTGGTTACAGAAGGATACAAAAAGTCTACAACTGCCAATCTAGCACAAGATACAGCAAAACCAAGCGAAGAGTAAAAAGCTGTACGCAAAGCTGCAAACAAAACGATTTCAAACAGGCGCATGAAGATTGAGCATGTTATTATTGGACAAGTAAAAATATTCAAAATAGTTACAAAGAAGTACTATAGTCAACGGAAACAGTTACTGCTCAGATTTAATCTTATTTGCGCTATTGTTAATTTTCAAAATTGTTAGTTTGCTATTTTTGATATAAGTCTATTGGGAGCAAACGAAGTTTGCGTGGCAATTTACTTTGTTTTATTTTTTCCAACTTGAACATTTGAAATACTTACATGTTGTGGATTGCCGCGCCGCAAGCGACTCGCAATGACATGGTAGAAGATTTGAAGATTGTATTTTACGATTGGTTCTGTTATGAACACTTCGTGTTTGTGGATACCTGCCTACCCTCACGATATGCGCTTACTTTGTAAGCTTGTCGTTCGGTCGCGGGTATGACGTAAATGGTGGGTGCGTGTGTGACGTAAAAAGGGACGTGAAGTATGACATAAAGGTATGTCGCAAATATGACGTAAAAGACAATGAATGACGTAGAGGGATGTGTAAATGACTTCCCTCCCCAGTCATTCCATAGCAGGCGGGTGTGTCACTCCCGCGTAGGCGGGAATCTATCTTTTGTAGAAATGAGAGAAAATTTGCATATTTTTTGTTTCTCTTTTTCTATTTCAATACCCTTTTGAAACTCTCTTGGATTCCCGTATTCCTCGCGACTATTGTTTATTTTAGAAACTTTTCGCTTGCGCTGAAATAACAGGAGTGGTGGCACAGGAACGACAAAGTGACATATGAGAAACAACCGTCAAGTATCTAATAAAATCAAAAGACAGGACAATCAAAGTACTTGAAGTTGCTTTTTATAGAAAAGTTTTTGAATGCCCTTTGATTTTTCTTACAATATCTCTTTAAATCCATATTTTGCTTGGGTGAGCTTTTGGCGGATATCTTCTTGGTGTTCTTTGCCTTTTGTCTCCAATGTGATAGTTATATTTGCATCGCCAAATTCAAGCGTAGTTGAAACTCTGTCGTAATCTATCTTAACTATATTGGCATTAGCCTCTTTGAGTATATCCGTAAGCTTCATCAGCGCACCCGGCTTATCTATGAGCGTTACCATCAAAGTCATTTTTCTTGCAGACTTAACAAGACCCTTTTCTATGATGACGGAGAGCATTTGAACGTCTATATTTCCGCCGCTTAGTATCGTCCCTATCTTCTCTTTTGGAAAAAATGGAAATTTTTGGTGCATTATCGCGGCAACTCCAGCCGCACCAGCGCCCTCTACTACAAGCTTTTGGCGTTCCAATAAAAACAAAATCGCCGAAGCTATCTCTTCATCGTCCACCAAAACAACCTCGTCAACACATTCAAGCATAGTTTCAAGCGTAAAAGAGCTTACGTCTCTTACGGCAATGCCGTCCGCTATGGTGCGCACGCCGTTTGAATTGATGATTTTTTTGGCGTTAAATGAGTTGCACAAAGCAGGCGCGCCTTTTGCCCCGACGCCTATAACTCTTATCTTGGGGTCAATCTGCTTCACGGCAGACGCCACGCCGCCTATAAGTCCGCCGCCGCCTATCGGCACGACAACGATATCAAGAGAGCTTATATCGTCCAACATCTCAAGAGCGATAGTCCCCTGCCCCGCCATCACTTCGCCGTCTTCAAAAGGGTGGATAAATGTTAGCTTGTGCTCTTTGGCGTATTTTAGGGCAAACGCGAATGCTTCGTCAAAATTGTCACCATGCAGGATAACTTCCGCGCCTAAAGACTTTGTGCCTATGACTTTTAAAAGCGGAGTGGCTTCGGGCATAACTATAACGGCTTTGGCGTCAAACTCTCTTGCGCTGTATGCCACGCCCTGTGCATGATTTCCAGCACTCGCGGCTATGACGCCTGCGTTTCTTTCATCTTCGCTAAGAGCCGCTATCTTGTTGTATGCGCCTCTAATCTTAAAAGCGCCTGTTAATTGCAGATTTTCTTTTTTTATATAAACTTCCGCGCCGCTTATGTGACTTAGGGCGGGTGCGTATGCAAATTGGGTTCTATTTACAACTCCACGGATTCTTTTTTGCGCTTCTATGATATTTTGCAAAGGTATCATAATCTCTCCATTTTTTTATACTCTATCATAATACATTTATCCTGGATAGCATTTAGTCCAAAACTTCGGACTATATCCATAGCTTCATCGTTCACAATGCCAAGCTGAAGCCAAAGCGTTTTGACATCGTCTCTTTTTTTGATTTGCTTTAAAATCTCAAATGTAAATTCGGCTTTCCTGAAAACATTGACCATATCGACTCTCTCTTTTACATCTTCCAAACTTCTATAGACTTTTTCATTGAGTATGAAATCTTCTTTGGGATATATCGGAATGATCTTAAAACCTTTGGATTGTAAAAATTTAGCTACTTTGTGGCTTGGCTTATCAAAATCCGGAGACAGTCCCACTATGGCAATACTTTTTGTGTTTTGAAAAATATCTTTCATGGGTTCTAATCGTTATAAAGATGAGCCGATTATAGTCATAACAACCAAAAATATCGATATAAATACCGAGAGTGCCAATCCTGCTATGCTAAAGGTTATCTTCTTGTCTTTGCTGAACAATCCTACAAATCCCAATATCAATGCAACAAAAAGATCGAAAATCAAAAGCAGATAAATCAGCCCCAAAACAACAGCTTCTGTAGGTATATTCTCCTCAGTTATATTTTCAAAAACATAAATATCCACAAAATTTGCCGTTATGAAAAAAATCAAAACCAAAACTATCGCTGCAATGCTCAATACAAATGACGCTATACCAAGTCCGGAATGTTTTTTGTCTGTCATAAATCATACCTGATTTTAAATTTTAAAGCTAAGAGTATAGCACAATATAGCTTCCATGTTTGTAAAATTTAATTTTACATTATTGTGTAAAAAACTTGAAATAACTTATCGTATCCCGATATATAAGCCAAAATCACGATAAGCGGCATAGCAAGTGCAAAAAAGAGCGTGATTTGGACGCTTTTTTTAGCCAAAAAAGTAAAAGCGGCTGTCAAAAAAGCCAAAAATGCGAGCAAAACGGCAAATGAATGCAGTATAAAAAATCCGTTTTGAGCAAAAAACGATACAAAAGATATCTGCGCTTCTTTAACACCGCCGTACATTTCAAGATGCGCCAATACGTAAATAATCGGCGCAAAAAATAAAACCGCCGATACTACGCCCAAAAGTATGGAGATAAAATATATAAAATCACGTTTTTTAGCGGCTGTTTTTTTCATCGCAAGTCTTATCTACAAACTTGGAAACATCATAAACTTATCTTTGAAAAACAACTCTCCTATCAAAATAAAAAAAGCGATAAAAAACGTCGCTAAAGAGAGCGAGATGCCCAAAATGCCGTAAAATTTTTTCGTCTCTTTTTGAAAAACGCCAAAAACTCCGAAAATAACAGCCGCAAGCGCTAAAATAATAGTTGAAAAATAAAATAAACTAATAGCGTTTGAGAGTTGAAAATTTGCACCTATCCCCCCTTGTATCGCAATCTCCAATGCACCCATCACGATAAACAAAACAAAAAGTCCAAATATATCAACAACGCTCAAAACAAATGACAATATACCGTATATCGAGTGCTTCACAATCTTTTGCTCTTCCATTTTGATATCCTTCTAAAAATTTAATTTTATAATTATAATTTGCCAGACTTAATTTAAATTTTATAACAATCATTTAAAATTTTGGCAAAAAACTCAAATCAATTCCTCATCTGCAAAATCACTCCGCTTTCAACATGGCGCGTATATGGAAATTGGTCAAAAAGCGCAAAATGGGCGATTTTATGCGTTTTAGTAAGTTCTGCCAAATCGCGCTTTAGTGTTTCGGGATTGCATGAGATACAGATGATATTTTCAAATCTTTTTACAAACTCTCTTGAGATAGTATCTAACCCCGCACGCGGAGGGTCAATCAGCACATGAGTAAAATCGTAAGAAAAAATATCCGTATCTTTTAGTCTTTTAAATTCGCGCTCTTTTTTTAACGCCTGTGTTAATTCTTCGGCTGAAAGCCTTATAAATGCGACATTTTGCACGTTATTCAAAGCCGTGTTTTGTTTTGCCGCTTTTATGGAAGTTTTTGA
>JAIROK010000122.1 GCA_031257555.1 Campylobacteraceae bacterium
GCAACTCTTTTGTTTTGCAGCCGCGTCATGAGATTTTGAAAGACAGAGTGGTCATATGTAACGTTTTCGCTTTTAAAAGCTTTGCGGATAGCGTCTTCTATTTTGTAAGGGAAAAATTCCTGTGTTGTTCCGTTGCGTTTGAGTATTGTTGAGAGCATGAAAAATCCTCTGTTTTTAGAGTTTGTGTATTGCAACTATACAAAATAACCTTAAAAAATAACCTTAAAAAATAAATAATAATTTAAGCTTTAAATGTCATGTTTTATACATAAATTTGAGTTTTTGTGCATAATAAAAACATTTATAGCAATCACATAACAGTATAATTGATAGAATTTATTAATAATATATATTAATAATTTTTATTAAGAATATATATAGAAAATTTTACTGAATGTGCAAAATAGTAATATATTTTTTATAAGTTTTATTTTATATTTTGAAAAAAATTTTTCCATGTCAACTTCTGAAATGGAAGTTATTTTAATTAAATATTTAATATTAAAATGTGCATTATTATGATAAATAACATCATAAGATATTATATTAATAGACAACTATTTCCATGTCTAAATTACAAAATATCTTCGGTTTTGCATATTTTAGTGATATTTTTGCTGATTCATTGTAAATATTTTTGATAAAATTTGTATATTTTTTAAATATTACATTATTATGATAAGTTATCTTAAAAGTTAAATTAAATACAATTTTATATAAACTTATTACAACAAGTTAAAAAATCATAAGGAGTACATTTTGAAAAAAATGTTGCTAAGCAAAATATTATTATTGGGGTGTTTAGTTGGAGTGTCTATTTCTCCCGTATTTGCACAAACATTTGAGGATGTAGATGGTTTGTTTGCTGGAATTGAGGGTGGGATAAGCGACATATCTTCGGATGGTGTTGAAGGAACAGGATTTAATATTGAAAACTATGGTGTGAAATTTGGATATAAGTTTAATCCCGAACTTAGAGCTTATGTCTCTTATGCTAGAAGTACAGGTGATTATCAAGATTTAGATAAGTTTTACATAGGAACGGACGGATTTCTTTTTCTTACAGATAATCTTAAACTTATTGCGGGACTTAAAGTCGGATATGCACGATTAAGTTTTGCAGATATAGATTCCGAATCTGGTTTTTTATTTGGTTCAAAGTTAGGTTTAAGTTATGATATCAACCAACATAATGAGATAGAGTTAGGAATAAATGCAGATGAAATTGCTTTAGATTTTAAACTTTATGAATTGGGATTTTATCTTGGCTATAACTATAAATTTTAGTAAAAGAAATAATACATGAGAAATATATTTTTGCATGCGATTACATTGGCAGCAATGTTATTTTTCAGCGGATGCACAAGCAAATATATGCAGCCTGTCAATTTGAGCAAAGCAGATATGGAGCTTTCGGGAGATGAGGCTGCGATTGTGTTTTTCAGGTCAACATACTTTGGAGGCGGCGCACAAGCTCCGATTGCAGAATTTATAGACAATGACTTGAAATTTGTAGCTATATTATCAGCCAAATCAAAAGTTTTTTACAAAACAACTCCAGGCAAGCACTTTTTTGTTGTAGGAGGAGAAAGTGGTAATTTACTTGAAGCTGATTTTGAAGGCGGAAAGACATACTATTCATCTGTCAAACTTCGTCCCGGAGTTTTAAAAGCAAGATTTGTATTTGGTCCTGTAGAAAATGGCAGAATACCGCATGGAGATTTGCAAAGCTACAAATGGATTGCAAATAAACCAAACGAAAGCGCCGTATGGTTTAACAACAGTAAAAAGTCTATGTGGCAAAAATATGAAAATGCTTTCGAAAAACACCAAAGAGCGAGATCTGAAAATAAAAAAATAATTAGACCAGAATACGGATACTAAGGATAATTTTAGACTATAAATTGACAACCTTCTTTGTTATACCATGCAATATACTGCATAAAAAACCTAAAATATTACGTAAAAACGAGATAAAAATTCAAATAAATACAACCATGACTTTTCTTACAAATCATAAAAAGAGATAAAATAACAATGGATAAAAAAGTGTTTTAAAAAATTATATAAGCATGGATAATATACATTAAGAAAGTGGCCGGGAGAGAGGGATTCGAACCCCCGGAGGCTCTCACCTCAACGGTTTTCAAGACCGCCGCTTTAAACCGCTCAGCCATCTCCCGAGTAATAATTTTGAAAAACTTATTTAGTTTTATCTTTTACATATGTGGCGCCTTGATTGATTTTCTCTTTCGTCCAATCCGCCGCCTCTTTGGCATCTGTTTTTATACCTTGCCAGGTATTGCTGCAACCAGCCAAAAAAAGAGTTAGTATCAACAAGCATGCAATAGGCTTCATCTTCTTTCTCCAATTCTTCTTGGAGGCGACACCCGGATTCGAACCGGGGATAAAGGCTTTGCAGGCCCGTGCCTTACCTCTTGGCCATGTCGCCATGAGCTGATAAATGTTGGTGCCCGAAGCCGGACTTGAACCGGCACGAACAAAAAGTTCGAGGGATTTTAAGTCCCTTGCGTCTACCATTCCGCCACTCGGGCTTTATAAAACTTAAAAATATTGGAGCGGGAAACGAGGTTCGAACTCGCGACCCCAACCTTGGCAAGGTTGTGCTCTACCACTGAGCTATTCCCGCGCTTAAAAAACAAGAGGGAAAGTATAGCAAAAGTTTATTTAAATGTAAAGTAGAGAAAGTGATTTTGCATGTGTTTTTTGAATAATATTTTGCATGGCGTGATTAAAATAAATTTTAAATCGATGACCGTACAATTTTATTTTTATATAATTTTAAATTATGTAAAGCAATGAAACAAGTATGCGGGTTTAATTATAACGCAGCAATAGGATTATGATAGGTTTATGCTGTGCAATAGAATCACTTATGTATAAAAATGATACGGCATGACGGGCAATGTTGAAGAAATTTGGCAATTTGGGCAAAAAAATTATAAATCATGTTTTTATGCAATAGATAAAAAACAACCATAATTAAACAAACTATTCAAAAACAAAAGCACAGTTTTATGAGCATTTGTTATAATGGAAATCTTATATTATATAAAGGCTAATTATGCGCAGTGATATGATTAAAAAGGGAGCTGGAAGAGCGCCTCATAGAAGTTTATTGAGAGCAGCAGGATTAAAAGATGAAGATTTTGAAAAGCCGTTTATTGGTGTAGCAAATTCATTTGTGGAGATAATTCCCGGACATTTTTTCCTAAACAGTTACTCCCAAATTATAAAAGATGAGATAAAAAAATCAGGCTGTGTACCATTTGAATTTAACACTATAGGCGTAGATGACGGAATAGCTATGGCTCATGAAGGAATGCTGTATTCGCTGCCATCTCGTGAGATTATCGCCAACTCAATAGAGACTATGGCAAATGCGCATATGTTTGATGCGATGATCTGTATCCCAAATTGCGATAAGATAGTTCCTGGTATGATAATGGGAGCATTAAGGGTAAATATACCAACCGTTTTTGTAAGCGGCGGACCGATGAAAAAAGGGATAGATAAAGATGGTAAAGCGCTTGATTTGAACGCTACTTTTGAAGCTGTAGGCAAATATAATAAAGGTGAAATAACTGAAGACGAACTTCATGATATAGAATGCAGAGCATGTCCTGGCGGTGGGTCATGTTCTGGAATGTTTACGGCAAACTCCATGAATACGCTGATGGAAGCTATGGGTATTGCGCTTTGCGGGAACGGAACAATATTGGCTTTGACAAAGGAGCGAGAAGAGCTTATGCGAAAAGCAGCAAGAAGAGTTTGTGAGATAGCGCTTGATGATAGATTTAAACTGCGAAATATTTTAAACGAAAAGGCTATCAGAAATGCGTTTGCTATAGATATGGCGATGGGCGGAAGTTCAAATACCGTACTTCATATGTTAGCTATTGCCAAAGAAGCCGGAGTTGATTTTGATATAAAAGATATAAATGATATCAGCAAAAAAGTTTCACATATAGCCAAAATAGCTCCATCGCTTGGTACTGTTCATATGGAAGATGTGCATGAAGCCGGCGGAATGAATGCTGTTATGCATGAGATAGCAAAACTTGATAATGGCACGCTGTTTTTAGACAATCTAACGATAACAGGTGAAAGTATAGGAGAGCGTGTAAAAAATGCAAATATTAAAGATACAAATGTTATTCATACACTTGAAAATGCTTATTCAAAAGTTGGCGGGCTTGCGATACTTTTTGGAAATTTAGCCAAAGAGGGGTGTGTGATAAAAACAGCAGGTATCATCGGAGGTAGAAGTTTTAAGGGTAAAGCTGTCTGTTTTGATTCCCAGCAAGATGCTATAGAAGGAATTACAAAAGGCAGAGTTAAAAAAGGTGATATAGTTGTTTTGCGTTACGAAGGACCAAAAGGAGGTCCTGGAATGCAAGAGATGTTAGCGCCAACTTCATTGATTGTCGGAATGGGGCTTGGAGCAGATGTTGCACTTATAACAGACGGCAGATTCTCCGGTGCAACAAGAGGACTTAGCATAGGACATGTAAGTCCGGAAGCTGCAGAGGGCGGACTGATAGCGCTTTTAAAAGACGGTGATATTATAGAGATAGATGTAGACAAATACATGATAAATGCGCTTTTGAGCGAAGAGGAGATAAATTTGCGCAAAGCATTTTTTAAACCAAAAGTCAAAAATATCACAAGCAGCTGGCTTAAACAGTATAGACAGCTTGTTACAAACGCAAGTAATGGTGCGGTTTTAAAAACAGACGATGAATAATCTCAAACTAAATTATAAATAGTAAAAACTTCAAAAAGCAGTCATGTATTAAATATATAGCTGCTTTTTGCATGGCGCAAAGCGTAAAAATTTTTCGTAGAAAACCGAAAATCGCAGAATATAATTTTATTGATTATTTTTGGAATAAGCCCATAATATTTGCAGGATTCAAAAAGTTTGTCAAAATACAAAAAGCGGCTTTGGCAAACTTTTTATCTATTGTGCTAACAAAGTTTCTATCTCTTTTTCGAGATTACTGCTTTTTACCAATTTTTTATTTACAAAAAAAGTGGGTGTTTCCCTGACTCCAAGTTTTTCAGAATCTTCAAGGTTTTGTTTTAGCTGTTCATCTATTTTGGCTTGATTTCCATCTAAAAACTCTTTTGCCCTTTTCGTGTCGACTCCTACTTGTTCTAAAATACCCCAAGCTACAAAGTTATTTAGCTGATTATTTGCATACCAATTTCGATAATACATATTAAAAGCAGCCATTGTTTCTTCAAATTGCCCTTGTTCCCTTGCGGCTTCAAGCAGCGATAAAACAATGTCCGAATCTTTATGGTAAGCCAAAGCGCGATAGACAACTTTTACTTGAGCAGGGTATTTTTCCACAAGTTTTGCAACAACAGGACTAATCTTTACACAAGCATAACACATTGGGTCAAAAAATTCTACAACCGTTACCTCTGCATTTTTGTTTCCAAGAACATATGAATAGTCACGGATAAGCAAAGAGTCTGCTTCTTGTGAAATTTTATTTTGTTCATAGACATTGTACGCGTAAGCGCCCGCTCCGAACAATATCAAAATAAGCACTAAAGCAGCAGCTATAATATAATTTGTCTTCATATTTTAAATCCTTTCTTATAAATTACAATCAAACTTATACCTATTAGCGTGAAGGCTGCCAAAGAGAGGGTGGGAATATCTATAAAACCAAACCAGTTTATATAAGTTACCGAACATGGCACTCCAAATTTGCATGGCGTTAATTCTTCTTCAATGACATTGTAGATCAAAAGAGAGTGATAAAATGCCCAAAACCACCCTATAATTGTAAGCGGTGCGGCATAAAAAAGAACATTTTTATCATTTTTAACAAGAGATACCAAAAATATAAACACTAAAGGATACATACAAATGCGTTGATACCAGCACATTGTGCATGGCGGGAATTCCATAATATCGCTAAAAAACAAGCTTCCCAACGTTGCTATTACTGCGACTATCCATGCAAAAAAAATAGTATTCCATACTTTGTTTTTATGTTCCATTTTAACTTTCCTGCTTTAATGAGGGTTGAATTATATCTAAAATAAACAAATGATTATACTCTTATTAGTTTTTTTACTCTTTTGGGTCTATCTGCAAAGAGTATCTCTTTAAAAAGTTATCACTCCACTCTTTGATTGGCAAATCTTTTATGCTGCCTCCAAATTCTATTGTGTTACCTTGTCTTTTTATTGTAAGCATGAATGATGGATTTTTTTGGCTGTGAAAATCTTCATGAAATGGTCCAAGATAAGAGTTTGAGAGTTCAATTCCACCAAAATTTATCAAGTTATCGCCTACTTTTAATCCCAACTTTGAAGCTGCGGAATTATCATCTACTGTAAGTATCTCATAAGAGTCATCTGCAAAAAATACTCCGAGTTGATTTGCAATATCTATTTTTACATTACGGGAGACGAGAGCTTTTATGAGATTTTGTTTTTGCAAAAAATTACTTTTATTTTCATTCTCTTTATAAAAAAATATATTTATTCCACCTTTTTCGGTAAATATCGAGTCTATATATTTGGAAGCAATTTGTGTTGTTTGCGCATAAGAAAAGAAGTATAAGACATGCAGTATCAGCAGTGTTTTTCTCATTGTGCGAACTCCAGTTTTTCGTAAATTTAAATAATCAGCGCTTTATTTTCACCGCTTGATATCTCACCTATGATATAACCATCTGTTTGAGCAAGCACAGCGTCTACATTTGAAGGATTTACAACTAAAATCATACCTATGCCCATATTAAACGTTCTATACATCTCATCTTCTTTTACGTATTTACCTAAGACATCAAAAACAGGTAATGTTTTTATGTTGCTTTTGTATATTCTTGCTTGTAGACCAGAAGGCAGTACGCGCGGCAGATTTTCTACTATTCCACCACCGGTTATATGCGCTAATGCGTTGATATAAGGTTTTAGAAGTTTAAATGTTTTAACATAAATGCGTGTTGGTTCCAACAGCGTATCGATAAGTGTTTTATCTCCAAGCGGCTCGTCAAATCTCATTTTGAGTTTTTCAAAAAATATTTTTCTTGCAAGAGAATATCCGTTTGAATGAAGTCCGGAGCTTGGAAGAGCTATCAAAACATCTCCGATTTTTATCTTTTTTGTTCTATCCATTTCATCTTTTTCGGCAATCCCTACGGCAAATCCTGCTAAGTCAAAATCATCATTGTGATACATTCCGGGCATCTCGGCAGTCTCGCCGCCTATCAAAGCTGTTTCTGCCAGCTTACACCCATTGGCTATACCTTTTAAAATTTCCAAAGATGCTTCGACATTTAATTTGCCGGTTGCATAGTAATCCAAAAACACCAAAGGCGAGGCAAAATTGCAAATAAGGTCATTTACGCACATAGCCACGAGGTCTATTCCTACAGTGTTCAATTTTTTTGATTCTATCGCAAGTTTTAATTTTGTTCCTACACCATCGGTAGCGCTTAAAATAACAGGTTTTTTATATCCTTCCGGCAACTCATATGCTCCGGCAAATGAACCTATGCCGCCTATAACATTTTTATCAAAAGTCTCTTTGACAATGGGCTTTATCTTATCAACAAAACTGTTTCCGGCATCTATGTCAACACCGGCATCTTTGTAGCTTATCGTCTCATTCATGATTTTTTCCTGCAGTTAAATTCAAAGCGAACTTTAATTTTAGATTTTTTTCATCTTAAAAAATTAAGCAATTTTAACCAAAAGATGATAAAATCGTAATAAATTTCTTTTAAACAACGCTGCGAGGCTTTTAAACAATATGGACTTAAGATTAAAAATCGTACTAACCGGCGGTATAGCCAGCGGCAAAAGCAGTGTCTGCGAAATATTAAAAACACACGGGTTTTTTATTATAGATGCAGACGATATAGCGCATAAAGTATTAAATGAAAGTGCCAATAAAATCGCCGCAATTTTTGGCAAAGAGTATGTAAAAAACGGTATTGTAGATAGAAAAAAGTTAGGTAAATTAGTTTTTTCCGACAAAGCGGAAAAAGAGCTTTTGGAATGCATTTTGCATAAAGGCATTTATCAAACTATAGCAAAAGAGGCTAAAAATTTTGAAGAATTAAAAAAACCATATGTTGCCGACATACCGCTTTTTTTTGAAAAAGGCGGAGTTTATAAGGCTGATTTGGTTGTAGTTGTCTATGCATCAAGAGAGCAGCAGATAGAAAGACTTATGAAACGTATGGATTTAAGCGAAGAAGAGGCTAAAAGCAGGCTTGATGCGCAAATAGATATAGAGATTAAAAAACAAAAAGCCGATGTTGTGATAGATAATTCTAAAGATTTGATACATTTATATCAAGAGGTAAAAAAAATTATAAATATTTTAAAGGAAAAATATGCAGGTTGACAAATATAGCGCAAACGGAAATGATTTTGTGATATTTCACACTGATATCAAAAAAGAACGCAGTAATTTGGCTAAGATAATTTGTGACAGACACGAAGGGGTTGGTGCAGATGGGCTTATAGTGATACTTCCATCAAAAGAGTATGATTTTGAATGGCAGTTTTACAATTCAGACGGCAGCAAAGCTTCCATGTGCGGTAATGGCTCAAGAGCATGCGCACTTTACGCATATACCAATAAACTTGCCAAAAAAGAGATGAGGTTTTTAACTGATGCCGGAGTGATAAGTGCACATGTAGATAAAAATATGGTTGAAGTCGAACTTACAAAGCCTGAAAAACTAAAAGAGCCTTTCGAAGAGATGGGATTTGTATGGCACCATTATGATACTGGGGTTCCGCATTTGGTAACTATTGTTAATAATCTAAACAAGTTTGATTTTGCAATTGCGCAAAAAATGCGCTACAATTACAATTCAAATGTTAACTTTATCACAATTAAGGAGCGTAATATACTATTTGTACGCACTTATGAGCGTGGAGTTGAGGATGAGACTTTAGCCTGCGGTACCGGCATGGCAGCTGGTTTTTATACGGCTTTGAATTTGAAAAAAACAGATCAATTCGTAAAAGTTATCCCAAAAAGCAAAGATGAGTTGTTTTTACGATATGAAGACGGTAAGATTTTTTTCAAAGGAGAGGTCAAATTTATATTTAAAGCAAATTTGAACAGGGAGTTAAGTGAAGTTTTTAGTTAATTTATTATTATGTGTGATTTTTCTATTAAATGTTGAAGCCAACACATTTGATGAAGATTTTTTTAAAATAACAAATTCGGTATCAAAAAAGCAGGAATTCATTAAACGAATGATTCCTCTTGTCAAGCAGACAAATGAGAATGTTTTAGCCGAACGAAAGATAGTTGATGAGTTTTTCGCAGAATTTAGAAAGAGCAGAAGTTTAGAGGATATTGACAATGATGTCATAGAACAGATGAAAAAATTGGCAAAAAAATATTACATCAAGTCAATTACAAATGAGAAATTATTTAAGTCAAAAGTAGCCCCCGTGCCGCTTTCTCTTGCTATTGCTCAAGCGGCTATAGAGACAGGCTGGGGAAATAGCAGGTTTTTTAGAGAAGCAAAAAACGCATTTGGCGAATGGACATACAGCAAAACAAGTGGGCTTATTCCAAGTGATAGAGAAGAGGGCAAAACCCATAGAATAAAAGTTTTTAAAACTGTTCAAGCTTCCGTTGATTCGTATGTACTCAACTTGAATAGACATAATGCATATGCTGATTTTAGAGATTTAAGGGTGATTTTGGGTGAAGAGTTTAACGGCATATTGGCAACTTCCAAAATGCTTAATTATTCTCAAACAAGAGAGAAATATGTAGAACTTTTGCGAAATATTATGCTTAGCAATAAACTAACAAAATATGATGTTATTGATAATGCATTGCAAACAGAGATTGTATCGACAAATCCTCAATCTGATTTGGCATTTAACGTACAATAAATATACTTGCTGCCAAGCTAACAATAAAATAGCGCTTGGCAGTTTCATATAATTATAATAGCTCAATCTTACACAATATTATCCCAAAAGAGTTGCTATAGAACAGGATAAATGTATCGCAAAAATATGTGAGCAATAATCCGTCGGTTAAATAAAAATAAAGGTATGATACAGATGGGTTTCAAAGTGATTTTTGATATTCATAACTAACATGTCCGCCAACATCTACGCTTTGAGTGCCGATAATTGCACAGCCGGATAATATAACGTTTGCTATCATAAAAATTGCTGCGATTAATATCTTCATCTTATTTTCCTGATTTCAAGCGATTTAAATAAACCTATCTATTCAAATTCCAATAACTGTTTCGAGCTTTTTAGTTGTGAAATTTATTTTACCCCAAATAAGCTAACATCTATTTTGTGTAGTTACTAACGCAGAGCAGCAATAGACAAGGAAGATTTGACAAAAGAGGTTTAGTGCTTTTTTATCTCTCTTACGCGTGTTTACACATCTTACAGATACCCTTTAAAATGACATTTTTTACGCTGTGTTCTTCGATGTCGGGATTTATCATAAAATCCACACACATAACGCTGTGACAGCGTTCACAAATAAAGTGCGCGTGGGCTTTTTCCAAAAACTCAAAATACCATTTGCGCTCGTCGGATTCAAATTTTTGGACTATATTTGCCTCTTCAAACAAAGAGATATTTCTGTAAAATGTCGCTTTGTCCATGTCTATTTTCATTTTGGAGCGGATTTGCTCGTAATTTAAAGGCGCATTTGCTTTGCTTAAGATGTCAAGTATCATCTCTCTTGCAGACGTTAGTTTGATATTGTTATCTTTAAAAAGTTTTTTTATTTTGTCTTTCATTTTAACTCCTTTGTGCGCCGGATAATGATAGCGAAATTTTTATTAAGCTGCAACTAAGTTGCATTTATATATTATCCCAAAAATCTTGCAACTAAGTTGCATAACAAGGAGTTTAACAATGTTTCGCATTATGTTTTTTACAGTTTTCTGCGTATTTGCACTCTATGCAAAACCAACGGTTACGGTTAGTATCCTGCCCCAGCAGTATATAGCAGAGAAAATCGCAGGCGATACTGTGGAGGTTGCGGTCATGGTCAGTCCGAACGCAAACCATGAGACTTACGAGCCAAAGCCAAGCCAAATGAAGCTTTTGGCAAAATCCGATATATATTTTACCATCGGTCTGCCTTTTGAAAAGGCGTGGCTTGATAGATTTGTCGCCGCTTCGCCGAAAATAAAGATAGTTGATACGGCGGTCGGGGTTGAAAAGATAGAGTTGTTAGAACACCATCATGAACATGACGCACATCATGAACATGACGCGCACCACGGGCATGCAGACCATCATGACCACGATGATGACCACGATGACGAAGACTATGACGACCCTCACATCTGGCTTGACCCCGTTTTAGTCAAAATCCAATCCAAAAACATAGCAGACGCTTTATCTTCAAAGTATCCGCAAAATACCGCGCTTTATGCAAAAAATTATGAGAGTTTTGCAAAAGAGTTAGACAAACTAAACGCAGAACTTTCTAAAAAACTCAGCTCTTTAAAAAACAGAAGCTTTTTTGTATTTCACCCCTCATGGGGATATTTTGCCAAAAGATACGGTTTAGAGCAGATATTTGTCGAAGTTGAAGGCAAAGACCCAAAAGCCGCCGAACTTATAGAGATACTCAAAAACGCAAAAGCAAAAAATATAAAAGCTCTTTTTGTCGAACCTCAGGTTTCAGAAAAAAACGCTAAAATAATAGCCGACGAAATAGGGGCAAAACTCATCAAAGTAGACCCTGTAAAAAAAGATTTGAGTAAAAATCTAAACGAATTGGCGGATACGCTGTTAGGACTTTAAATGGTGCGGGTTTGTAACCTATCTTTTGCTTACGATAAAGAAAATGTGCTTGAAAATGTGAGTTTCGAGTATGAGAGAAGCGATTTTTTAGCTCTTGTCGGACCAAACGGAGGCGGAAAAAGTACACTTTTAAAACTCATTTTGGGGCTTTTGAAACCAACAAGCGGCAAGATAGAACTCTCTTCGCATAAGATAGGCTACGTCCCGCAAAATACTATGCCAAACGGCGAATTTCCCATAAGCGTTTTGGATGTTGTGCTTATGGGGAGGCTTAAAAAATACCGCTTTGGTTTTTACAGCAAGGACGATAAAAAAAGAGCGTTTGAAGCGCTTGAAAAAACTGATATGCAAGGGTACGCGCACAAAAAAATAGGCGGACTCTCCATAGGTCAGCGGCAAAAAGTCTTTATCGCCCGCGCGCTTGCATGCGAGGCGGAATTGCTGATATTGGACGAGCCGACCGCCAGCGTTGATATGCAAGGACAAGTGCAGATTTACAATATCTTAAAATCCCTAAACAGCTCCAAAGGAGTTATAGTAGTAAGCCACGACATGGATGTAGTTTTAGGCTACGCTACCAAGATAGCTTACGTTAGTCGCACGCTTTTTATGCACGAGCCCTCCGCGCTCACAAAAGAGGCGTTTTTTGAAAAATTGCAATCAAACAATGCGCACAACTGCCCCGTTGATATATTTATAGCAAATACCTGCACGCACAAAAGAGACGATAAATGTTAAAAGTACGAAAAATATCAAAAAAGACAGCCTTAAATAAAACGCTCTTAGTTTACATAAAAAAATGCGCCGACAATGATAGTCTGCTCTATATAATTTGACAAGACGGAATACAAATGATAGAAGCTCTTAGTTTTCAATTTATGCAAAACGCGCTCATAGCGGGGGTTTTGGTAAGTATAGCGTGCGGAATCGTCGGAAGCTTGGTTGTGATTAACCGCATGGGTTTCATCGCAGGCGGCATAGCGCACGGCGCATACGGCGGACTTGGACTGGCATTGTTTTTGGGTGTATCGCCGCTTTTGGGTGCACTGGGGTTTTCCGTAGCCTTATCCGCGCTGATAGCATTTTTGACTTATACCAACAAAGAGAGAGCGGACGCGGTGATAGGCGCTATTTGGGCATTTGGAATGGCTGTCGGCATTATATTTGCCGATATGAGCAAAAGCTACAATACGGATTTGACAAGCTTTTTGTTTGGAGCGATTTTGAGCGTTTCAAACAGCGATTTATGGCTCATGGGAGCGATATGCGTTTTGATAGCGCTGTTTGCAGCCGGTTTTTACAAAGAGTTTTTAGCCGTTAGTTTTGATATGGAGTTTGCCAAACTTCAAGGGTTAAATACGAAACTTTTTTATACTGTTTTGCTCATCATGACTGCGCTTTGCATAGTGGCTTGTATTCGCGCCGTGGGGCTTATACTGGTCATCGCGCTTTTGAGCATTCCACCTTATATAGCTGAAAAGTTTTGTGTGAAATTATCACAGATGATGGTATTGTCTGCTGTTCTTTCCGTGATATTTACGCTGACAGGGCTTGCTCTTTCTTATATGTTTGATTTGACTTCCGGAGCCTCGATCATATTGGTTGCGTCTTTTGCTTTTTTTATTGTCAATGTGTGCGCCAAAAACCGCCTTTAAACACAGAGATTAACATTGAGATATTTTCTATATAAAAAATATTATTTATATATAAATTTTCTGATATAATATCTAAAATCCACTCTTTACAGATAAATTTCTAACAAAAGGAGTTTAAAATGGCAATGCTCTTGGTGATTAGATTTAAAAGCATATCATTATCCAAGTTAAAAATTCTCTTTTTTTCTCTATTTCTTGGTTTTTTCCTGGTTGGTTGCGGGGAAGCTCAAGTTCCTGAAATTACGGTTCAGCCTAAAAGCAAACTTGCTACGTCAAATAATCAATATACCCTGCAAGTAACCGCACAAGTAACAGACGGCGGAATATTGACATATCAATGGTTTAACAATACCGAAAATAGCATTGAGGGCGGAACTGCCATAGACGGCGCAAACAGTGATGTCTTTACATTCATCGCACCGTTGGAGGGCTTTGCGTACTATTATGTTGTTGTCACTAACATAAATGCTAACCTGACATCATATGTTAGTGTCGTAAGTGATGTGGCTGTAATCACGGCTGTTGATTATGACGTTTTTGAGGTTTCGTTTTATGATGAGAGCCTGAAGTTATTGAATACAGAGATAGTTAGAAGCGAAGAAGTGATAAATCCATCCAAACTTCAAAAAGGTTCTTGGTATACGGCAGGATCATCAGAAGATATTACAAATCTCGCAGTTTATGACAATATCGCTCTTTTTAATACCCCTAATGTTATAAGCATAAGTGACCGAGCCGGCTTAGAAGCTATAAGGTATAACTTAGACGGTAGATATATACTTGAATCGGATATAGATTTAAGCGGTGCATATTGGACGCCTATCGGCGATACGGACAATCCGTTTACCGGTGCACTTTCAGGAACTTTTTCAAAACTTCATAAAATTACAGGTTTAAGTATCGATAGCCCATATACTGATTATGTCGGATTATTTGGTTATGTAAATAGTGGTCATATCACAGCCCTTAGACTTGAAGACAGCAACATTAAAGGCGGCAGGTATGTCGGAACTGTAGCGGGATATCTAAGTCTTGGCACAATAACTTCTGTGTGCGTTGACAAAGGAGATGTTGAGGGCAATAATTACGTCGGAATCATAACAGGAGATGTTGATCATAGTACGATAACTACTTCTTGTAATGAAATTATTAGTGCGGGATATGATGGTGTTGGCGCCACTACCATTAAAGACAGCGAGATTATCGGTGATATATATTCTGTTGATAACATTGAAGCAGATAAAAGTAAGTCTCAATCTCTTCTTGATTCAACATCTACAAAAAGTGTAATTAACACTATTTTATACCCTTTTAAAGTTGCGATAATGGTATTATTTGCTTACTTGGTCGCCATCTGGGACACATTAATTTATGCCGGTTGGTAAATGACTCTAACTCCTAAATCACTCCTACTGTTTTAGTAGACGGAAGAAGTGATTTGGATAAGTCTCTTTTTATGCTAAAATCATCAAAAAATTGAGGAAAATATGATGAAAATATTGACTGTGATGATTGTCTTGTTAGTTAGCATAACAGGCTGTGCAAATATCTCTGCCGATAACAATGTTAGCGTTAGCGGGCAAATCAATTATGAGTATCAAAAATCATGGTGACAATTTATATGGCTGGAAATTGAGAATAAGATATTGCGTTTGTCAAAAGAGGAGTTGTGTTGAGCTTGAGCTCAATACTCTTCATCACAATTGATTTGAAGCATAACAACACAAAACATTTAATGTATTTAACTCCATCAAACCATAAGTTTTAAACCTTTTTATTGCCATACGGTTCTGTTTTTACACTATAAATTGGTCTATTTATTATTACAATAATAAACAAAAATTAAGTAATATTTGTATATCATTTCAGATTTGATAGTTAATATCAATATAAAAATAAAACACAGGAGGATAAGACAGTGGTTTTACCAAAAGTAAAAGTTTCTTTTGTTCTTTCAAATCTTTTTGCCGCAGTAAACAGCAAAAAGGTGCAATTGAACCAAAAGAGTAACCCAACCGACATTTCGGGGGGGGGGGGGGTGGATTGCCTCGGTAGCGATTTTAGCTTCTCTTGCATTACCACTCGCAGCTGACGAAATTAGCAATACCGCAAACACTTCAAATACATCCTTATCAGACAACAGTATAACAGTACTCGACGAGATAAAAGTTGTAAGTGCCGCGGGATATGAACAAAATATCGCTGATGCTCCTGCAAGCGTATTTGTTATTACAAAAGAAGAGTTAGAAAAAAAATCTTTCAACGATTTGTCGGATATTCTTAAAAATGTGCCGGGTGTTTATGTGAGCGGCGGCAGTACGGGCAAAGATATATTGATTAGAGGTATGAGCAGGGATTATACACTTTATATGATTGACGGCAAGCCGATGGCAAACACCAATGAAGCATACAGCTTAAACGGCGGCGGAGCCGGTTTTGCGCTAAATACTCTGCCTCCTGTTTCAATGATAGAGCGCATCGAAGTAGTGCGAGGTCCGATGTCATCTCTCTATGGTTCCGAAGCGATGGGTGGCGTAATCAATATCATCACAAAAAAAATTCCCAAAGAATGGTCTGGAACAACAAAAGGTGAATATACAAGGTCTAATAACGATAGAAGCGAGGGCGGCTATCAGGCGAGTATCAATTTGGCAGGTCCTATCGTGCAGGATTTGTTATCATTGCAAACATACGGGTCAACTCTCAAAGTAGATGAAAGTAATTTTTTAGGCGGCAATTCCGACTATAACAGCAGAAACTTTGGCGCAAAGACAATTTTAAATATCGATGAAGCCAATAGTGCATGGCTTAATTACGAATATTCAAAACAGCAAAGTGCTACAAATCCCGGTAAAAGCATAGCCGCAAACGCTACTGCAACAAATACCGTGCAGTCGATTAGACAAACGTACTCCGCAGGACATGATCTGAAATTTAGCGATTTGGATATAAGCTCTTATCTTCAGCGTGCTGTTAGGGTCAATCCAAACAGAGGCGGCATAACGTACGATGTGCTTACATTTAATACACAGGCAAACTACTTTTCGGATGCAAATGCGTTTACATTGGGCGCACAATACAAAAAGGAAAAGTTAGATGATACCGGCACGAACAGATTTGCAAAAAAGCCTGAATTGACCAGATGGTCTTATTCGCTTTTTGCTGAAGATGAGTGGAGTATTTTTGATGAACTTGCTTTGATAGGCGGTATAAGATTTAACGACAGCGGTGCTTTTAAAAGCTACGTAAACCCTCGTCTATATGCGGTTTATCATATCACAAGTGATTTGATAATAAAAGGCGGTGTTGCAAGCGGTTATAAAGCGCCGGCATTAAGACAGTCTTCGGATGAGTTTGCAGGCGTAACAGGCGGAGGTTCTGCTTCCAGAAACCATATCATGGTGGGTAATCCCAATCTAAAACCGGAAACCAGCGTTAGTTACGAAATAGCGCTTGAATACGACAATAAAGATAATGGTTTTGGTATCGGCATAACTGCTTACCATACAGATTACAAAGACTATATCACCAGAGTAGTTACATGCGAGACACCAAGTGCCGTACCAGGCAATGAGGCTTGTCCCCGCAATGGTCAAATGTGGCACAATATTTATGATTACTTTAATGTTGCCGATGCAAAGATGGAGGGCGTAGAGATTACGATGCACTACAATCCGACAAATGCACTTTCATTAGGTGCAACTTATACTTACACCAGCAGTGAGATAATAAGCAGCATGGATAGAACAATCGCGCCACAAGCGCCAATCAAAGGCGATCCGCTAAATAATGTTGCAAAACACATGGCAAGTGTTAATGCTGATTTTGAGATAACTAAAAGGCTTAATCTATGGGGTCAGTATACTTACACAGGATCTTACAAAGAACCCTCAAGCATATCGGCAGCAAATGCGGCGAAAAACAAAAGTTATGATTTGGTTGATATCGGAACTGTTTTTAAACTCAAAAACAGCCTAAGATTAAATTTTGGCATATACAATTTGTTCAACAAAAAGATTACAAGCGATACGCATGGCAAGTTTATAGACGGCAGAAGGATAACGTTAGGTTTTGTTTCTGATTTTTAGTTTTGTCTCTTGTCATTCGATTGTTTTACAACACGTTTATAGTGCATTGTTCACGATAAAATGACGAAAGAGCGGAAATTAGTTGCCGATAAAGCAAAATTATAATAATGGGGAAGGCAGGGCGGGAAAGAGATAATGAAAGAGGCGAAGAATAGCTCCCTTCGTCTCCTTTGTTTATTTGGTTGGAGGTGGAATCACTTTGTGGATTGGTGTTTGAATTGGTTTTTTGATTAATGTTTGAATTATTTTTTTAATTAACATTCGAATTGTTTTATTTGTTGATATCTAAAATTGTTTCATTGTTTATAACTGCTTGGTTTTAAAGATTCTGATTTCGCACTGTTTTTGGTAATAGGGAATTGCTTCTTTCCTATATCATTCCCGCACTCCTTCTTACATCATTTCGGCGTTTTAATTGTGTTATTCCCACACGAGTAAAGAGTTTCTAAAAGAAACAATATTTGCGAGGAATGCGGGAATCCATAAACACGAAGTGTTCATAAACAAAATCAACCACAAAGTGCAATCTTCAATTCTTCTGTTCCGTCATTGCGAGCCGCTCGCGGCACGGTAATCCATGAACAACAAATGAATTACCATAAAAATAGAGAAACAACTAAACTAAAAAGAGAAATCAAATTAAAAATAAAAACCAAAAAACGACTCACATTTCATCATTCTTTCATTCCCGTTTGTCATTTCACCCCTCTTTATGTTGCTATTGTGTTCCACCTCCACAATTCTCACACTCTCCCCTCTACGTTATTCCAGCGCAGGCGGGAATCCATCTTCCTTTGTCATCACAATTAAATAAAACACATATTGCATATTGTAAATGAGGTAATTTTACTTCATTTATCTTTGTGCTAATTGTGGATTTCTGCATTCCTCCATGTTTTGTACTTGTTCCCATGGATTCCCGCCTGCGCTGGAATAACGTAGAGGGAGAACATGGAAATAACGTAAAAAAATGAAAGAGGTGGAAGACCATACAAGAGGAGTTATTCTTTGCTTTTTGTAGTAATTCATTCGTTGTTTATGGATTGCCATGTCAGTCGCTACATTAGCAATAACAGAAAAAGGTGAGTGTCATTCCCGCAACCGAATGGCAAACTTACGAATCATAAGGGGATGCAAAAATGACATAATGGAGGAGGTTGGAGTGACGGAGGCAGAAAGAACAGAATGACAGAGAGGGCGGAGATTACCGCATTCCTCGCGAATATCGTTTCTTTTAAAGGCTCTTTGCTTACGAAGGAAAACAAAATAAAAAGTAAAAATAAAACTCTGCAAATGGCTCAAAAACCCCCTAAAACCCTTGAATTTTTAATTTTTTAGCAGTAGAATTTGTATTTTGTTATTAAACTTACGTAAAGAGAGATTTTCATGAAATTTACGCAGTATCTGCCGCGAAGCGTAATGATTTTCAAAAATTATAAATCAAAAATGTTTACAGCCGATTTGTTGGCAGGCGCGACCGTTGCGATTGTTGCTTTGCCACTTGCGATGGCGTTTGCTATAGCTTCTGGAGTTGAGCCCGAAAAAGGACTTTTTACGGCTATCGTAGCCGGATTTATCATCTCTGCTTTTGGCGGCAGCAAATATCAAGTAGGAGGACCGACCGGAGCTTTTGTAGTGGTGCTTTATGCGGTTATGCTAAAACACGGTTACGACGGGCTTGTGATAGCTGTGTTTCTGGCTGGCATTATGCTTATGTTCATGGGATTTTTCAGGCTTGGAAATATCATCAAATTTATCCCGTATCCTGTTACGGTAGGATTTACCGCAGGCATAGCGCTTATTATATTTACTTCGCAGATAAAAGACTTTTTGGGACTTCCCATAGAGTCTATGCCAGCTGATTTTGTAGAGCAGGTAAAAACTTACGGGGCATTTATCAAAGATATCTCGCCCGCTTCATTTGCGCTTGGCGTTTTTGGTATTTTTATCATACTTGCCTGCAAGCGCTTTTGCCCCAAGATACCTGGTCCCATAATGGTTATCATCGTTTTATCGCTCATTGTGTGGATATTTGGACTTGAAGTGGATACGATAGGAAGCAAGTTTCATAGCATACCAAATATGCTGCCAAGTCCCGCCCTGCCCGCATTTTCGCTTGAAAAAATAAGAGCCGTATTCCCAGATGCCGTGACAATCGCTATCTTAGGAGCTATAGAATCCCTGCTTTCAGCGGTCGTGGCTGATGGTATGACAGGAGACAGGCACCACTCAAACAAAGAGTTGGTAGCTCAAGGCTCGGCAAATATCTTGTCGGTGATATTTGGCGGCATAGCCGCTACGGGAGCGATTGCCAGAACCGTGACAAATATAAAAGCAGGCGCGTTTAGTCCGCTTGCGGGTATGTTTCACGCGCTGTTTTTATTGGCGTTCATGTTCTTTTTGTCGTCTTTGATACTGTTGATACCGCTTTGCGCACTTTCTGCCATACTTGTGGTGGTAGCTTG